>JBFFRO010000150.1:0-4951 GCA_041572995.1 Thiohalomonadaceae bacterium | reverse complement strand
CAGCAGCATGATGCTGCCGTGGGTATCACCGTAAAACAGGTGCAGGCCGGTGAAGGTGAGGGCGAAGAGGGTGATGATGCTGACCAGCAGGTAGGCCACATGACGGCGGCGTTCCTCGTTGCTGTTGGCCGCCTGGATGGCGGTCATCTGATCGCTGAAGATGGATAACATGTCCGCTTCTCGTTAGTTTTTAGGCGTTAGGTCTTAGAGACCGTTGAGCCACTCGGCCACCGCCTCCACCAGCGGCTCGTTGTAGCCGCCAAAGTAGTGGTCGGCACCGGGGATTACCTGCTGCATCGAGTGGGCATTGCCGGCCTGCTCAAGCATCGCTGCGCGCTCGGCGGCCATGCGCTGCACCGCCGGGTAGTCGTTCTCGGCATAGATATCGAGAACCGGCATGCTCAGCTGCGCCAGCGGGAAGGGGTGGGGCATGGGCTGCTTGTAGTCGGTGGCGCCCATGCCGATACCCACGTAGGCGGCCAGCTGTTCGTTGGCGTGCTCGGCCCCCAGTGCATCGACCCAGTGCATGGCCATGTGCGCGCCACAGCTGTGGGCGATGAGGACGATGCGCTCGATGCCCTGCTCGCGCAGGTAGGCAATGGCCGCCTCGATGCGCGGTACCGCCTCGGGGAAGACCTCCAGGTAGTCGAAATACTTGGCCTCCTTCTCCAGTACCGGCAGCTGGATGCTCATGGCGTTCCAGCCCGCCTCGGCCAGGCCCACGCGCATCGGCAGCACCACGTTCTCCCACTCCGGGTTGAGACCGCGGCCGTGGAGGATCAGCGCTGCGCCGCGCGGCTCATCGGCCTCGCTCTCCATGTAGACGGCGAGAAATTCGTGGCCGTCAGCCTCCAGTTCCAGCGGCTCGCCGTCGAAGATGGCATCGACGATCTGCTGCTTGATGCGGCTCTCGCGCTCCAGGTCGGAGGCGCTGGCGTTCATGCAGAGGAGGGAGGCGAGTAGGGTGGCGCTGAGTCGGCTGATCAACTTCATGGTCGTGCAATTACTGTGTTTGGGGTGAACGGCAGACTCTACCGCAAGGGCCACTACAGTCAAGGCCGGCGCGGGTTTTAGTAGGTGTAGTTAGGCGATTGCTGGCCCGTGCGGAGGGAGGGGATACAGGGCACGCGTGCCTGGTCATTACGCGGGGAGTCAACAAAAAAGGCCGCCCGGAGGCGGCCTTTGACGGGCTGGACTTGCCCCTTAGAGCGGCTGCTGGATGGTGAAGGCGCCGCGGATCTGGCCGGGCTTGTAGCCGCGGGCCTGGTCGTCAGGGTAGAGGAGATCGAGCTTGGCGCCGATGGGCGCGGCGATCTCGGTACCGTGACACTTAAGGCAGGGCGCCTTGTCCAGCGGCGGCATGCCGATGGCCTTCATGTAGCGGAAGGTAGGGGCGCCATCCACCTCGGTCACCTCGTAGAACTCCATCTTCGCCGGGTTCTCACCGCCGGCAAGGCGCTCCTCGAACTGCTTCAGCACCGCCTCTTCCCAGGCGTCGGGGGCGTTGTCTGGGTTACGGGTCTTGAGGCTGGTGCGACCCACCTCCCAACCGTTGGCCTCGGCGTGCTTGGCGGCGATGGAGGGGGCCATGACGTTACACACCTCGATGGCGTTGACCGGGCCGCCGGCCTTCATGCCGCCAACCAGCTCTTTCTTCAGCTCGCCCATGAAGGCCTTGACCACACCGCGGCTGTCGGCAGCGCGCTTGTCCATGTCACCCTGGCTCAGACCCTCGGCCTGGGCCACGCCCAGCAT
The DNA here is from genome assembly GCA_041572995.1 of Thiohalomonadaceae bacterium. Classification (GTDB taxonomy): domain Bacteria; phylum Pseudomonadota; class Gammaproteobacteria; order Thiohalomonadales; family Thiohalomonadaceae; genus JBFFSW01. The sequence continues at coordinate 3,196 of JBFFRO010000150.1, read as the reverse complement.
CAGCGGTGCGCAGAGTGCGGCAGTAAGCAGTTTTCTCATCGATGCAATCTCCTCTAAATATACGTTGTTAGTGTTGTTATGTTCGTGCAATCCGTTCCCTTATAGAACACTGGGCGGCTGAGCTCAAGGGTTGTTCGGGGAGGCGATATTGGGGTCCTGGTCACGCTTTGACACGGAACCTGGCGTGCCGGAAGGGGTCGATTAGGTGAATGGGCCGGTTACGGCTATCATATGCACGGCCCGCACCCGTAAGGTGGTGTGGGCAGGAGATATACACCTTTCGAAGGAGATCAGTCCCATGTTGTTGCGCGCTATCACCCTGCTTGGCCTCTCCGCGCTTGGCCTTAATGCCTATGCCGCCAGTGTCGATTTCAACCTCCACAATGACGCCCTGCGCCTGACCTACGCCGCTGGCGCCGGTAGCCAGAAGGGCCTGGAGGTGGATGCCGGCATGCTCTACAGCGAGGTGGGTGACGAGGTCTACCACCTGGGAGCCAATGTCTCCGGCGAGAACTGGAGCGAGGCGGGTACCTTCGATATCAGCCTCGGCGGCCGTGCCTTCTTCGTCCCGGGCACCAACTACGATGCGCTGGCCATCGGCGTCGGCGGCCAGCTGCGTTTCTCCCCGGTGCATCGCCTGGGTATCGGCGGCCACCTCTACTACGCCCCGGGGATCCTCTCCTTCCTCGATAGCGACGGCTTCAGCGAGGTGGCAGTGCGTCTGGATTACCAGGTGCTGCCGCAGGCCTTCGTCTATGTCGGCCACCGCACCATGAAGATGGACACGAATGTTAACGGCTTCAAGGTCACGGGTGCGGAGCTCGACAAGGAGATGCACATCGGCATGAAGCTGCTGTTCTAGGGCGAGCGTGTCTCAAACAAAAAGGGCGGCCTGGGCCGCCCTTTTTTGTGTTGGCACTGTCGAGGCCAATCAGGCGATCAGTGCCTGTTCCAGTTCGGCGAAGGTCTTGGCCACCTCGGTCAGCTCGATACTGATCCCCAGCTGCTTGCTCAGCTGCTTGGTGGAGAAGATGCCGCGGACTACCTGCTTCTTGTTGTCGTCCAGATCCACCACCAGGGCGTGCTGACGTCCGACCTGCTTGAGGGTCTCGACGATATCACCGACGCTGGCGTTGTTGACGTCAACCATGTAGATCACTTCCAGCTGCTCATAAGGGGTCATGATGTCGCGAACGAAGATCTCTTCGCGCTTACCGCCAACCTCCTGCAGGTACTTCATCGGTCGCTCGCCGACCAGGTCGGTGGCGGTGATGATGCCGAGAATTTCGTTGCGCTGGTCGATAACCAGTAGCAGACGCACGCCAGAGGCGATCATGCGCTCGTTGGCGTTATCCAGGGTGCCACAGGGACCGATGGTGACCGCCGCAACCTTGGTCAGGTCGGTCATTACGTCGACGGCGGGACTGTCGCTGGTGACGCGTTCGGGAAGGCGCTGCGGCGGGCGCTGGAAGGTGACGTGATTCTCGAGTCGGCTGTAGGAGAGCGGATTGTACTGTTTCGGCATGGGGTGCCTCCTGAGTTTGTTATCGTAATGTATTGCCCACGTCTAATTAGATAATTCATGCGCGCGCGCTTTGCCATACAAATAATTTTGTCGCCTCATTAGCTTAGTGAATGAAAATTCCTCAATGAAAATAAGGGCTATCTTTTTCGACCTCTTCCACACCCTGGTTGATGTGGGTTCGGTGCCCCTCTCTGTGGGGCGCTATACCGCTGATATTCTTGGCCTTGATCGCGAGCAGTGGAATGCCGCCTGTTTTGGCCCGGCACACGATATTTGCCATCCCAGCCGTCATCTGGAGGTGATCCGTAGCCTGGCCCACAGCCTTGATCCGCTGATCCCCGAGGCGCTGATCGTCGAGGCCGCGGCACAACGTCAGGCCCGTTTTGACCACGCCCTGCGCAACGTGGAGGCTTCGGTTCTGGAATCGCTGAGTATCCTGCATGCCGAAGGGTATCGGCTGGGACTGATCTCCAATGCCTCCAGCGGCGAGGTCGCTGCCTGGGGCGAATCGCCGTTGGCAGCGCGCTTCGAGCACGCCCTGTTCAGTTGCGATTGCGGTAGCTGTAAGCCGCATGCCGATATCTACATGCAAGCCCTCTCACGCTTCGGCCTGGAGGCGGGGGAGGTGCTGTTTGTTGGCGATGGCGGCAGCGATGAGCACCGCGGTGCGAGGGCGCTGGGACTGGGTACGGTGCTGATGAGCGGCTATTTGAGCGACGAGCGCCGCCAGCAGCGCAGGCCGCTAGTGGACCACGAGGTAGGGGCGATAACGGAGTTGCCGGGACTTCTGGCCAGCCTGAGCGGTTAATGTCGAACAAAAAAAAGCCCGGCATCCGCCGGGCTTTTTTATCGCGAAGGAAGCGGCTTAGGAGGCCATGTCCTTGAGCTTCTTCAGCGCAGCGGCCTTGACGGCGGTGCTGGCCGGCTTGGCCGCGAACATCATCTCTTCACCGGTGAAGGGATTGACGCCCTTGCGTGCCTTGCGGGCAGGCTTCTTCACGCGGCGCAGCTTGACACCCACCTCGGGGATGGTGAACTCACCGGAGCCGCGCTTGCGCATGTTGCGCTCAATGAGCCCGGCCAGGGAGACGAACACCGCAGCGACATCCTTACGCGCCATGCCGGTATCCTCGACAATGGCGTTGATGATCTGGCTCTTGGTCTGCTTGGTGGTGATGGCCGTGGTCTTCTTCGGAGCAGCCTTAGGAGCGGCCTTCTTGGCGACAGTCTTCTTCGGTGCCGCCTTCTTGGCAACAGCCTTTTTCGGTGCGGCCTTCTTGGCCACGGCCTTCTTCGGCGCAGCCTTCTTCGGCGCAGCCTTCTTGGCTACGGCTTTCTTCTTGGTCGTGGCTTTCTTTTTAACGGCCATGTCTTCTCTCCAGTTGGGTAGCAGGCGTTGGGTAGCGGCAATCGCGAAGTTATCTGCTCGCTTGGCGGTAGATTCTGAATCGCATATACGGAAAAAACAAGCGGGAATTGCGGGTTTTGCCTGTGTGCCCGGATTATGTCGGCGCATCGCAATAATGAAGAATGCTAATATTCCCGCGAATAAGGTCGTCGTCTAGCGCCGGGGGGAGTCACTTTGGTACGAGAATTGAGCATTGATGTTCGTGGTCAGGGCCTGCACGAGGTGAGCGCCGCGGTACGCGCAGAGGTGCAGTCAGCAGGCCT
>JBFFRO010000149.1:0-4977 GCA_041572995.1 Thiohalomonadaceae bacterium | reverse complement strand
TCAGGCTCATCGGGTAAATACGCTGACCATCAGCACCGAGTAGCTGCAACTGGCGCCACTCATCGCCATGCAGTTCCATGAGGTAATCCAGGTAGTTGTAGAGCTCGGCGAAGTCGTTGCTGAGAAGATTGGAGATCAGGCCGCCCTCGACACTCTGCATCAGGCTGTTAATCTCCTTCAATGTGGTGTCATGCTCGTACTGCAGGAACTGCGGCGCCCAGACCACTCGCAGGAAGACGACAAATCCGAGAAGAATGCCAAGCAGCGGTAACAGCAGCTTGATCCTCAATCCCATGACTCGCCCCCTGGTTCCAATATTGGCTAACTATAAGCAGTATACTCCCGGATTACGCAACAATCCGACAATCGGTTAAGCTCACCACTGGCCATCAACCACAAACGTCATGCCCAAGCCCCCGAGAGACAACGACGCCAATCTGGTTCAGGAACACTACGCGGTGATCTACTCGCCGCGCCGGGCCCGCGAAAGATTCCCTGATAACTGTGTGGAAATCTACGCAGATATGAACGCCGCACTGGAGGCCTCGGCACCCGAGGACAAGCGCTATGCCGCCAAGGTGATCGGTCCCAGCCGCTCATCCGAGGGTTTCATGCTCTACTATCTGGATCACTGGCTGGAGTAGCCGCAGGGGCAAGCATAAAAAAGGCCGCATGATGCGGCCTTTTTTATCGTCGGCTAGATGACTCAGCCATGCATCAGATTGAGTTGCCTGGCGATGATGTCATGGTTGAGCCACAGCACCGGAGCCGCAGGCGCCGACATCTCGTGGAACATCAGCGGACCGGTACCCTCCAGCACCAGGGCGCTGAGGAGATCGGTGACCAGGGCCTTGCGATCCTTGTGCAGGGCGGTGATCTCCTCGGAGGTCCCGACCATCACCTCGGCCAGCTCCTCGGTGTTATCCATGGGCCAGGCTTCGTAGTTGCGGAATTCAGTGATCACGCCATGGGCATTGTAGTCGACGATCTTCTGCAGCAGCTCCTCCAGCGTGGTGTCCTCGTTGAGCAGCTCATGGCAGGCCTGCCACTGGGCCTCGGCCCAGTCACCACCGCCCTCCTTCTTCAGCGCCTTGAGCAGCGGGAACAGCGAGAGCTCCACGCCGACAAAGATGTCGGATGAGTTGGTGCGGATCTCCGGACAGTTGAAGACCGTGGCCTTGACGCCCTGCTCCCAGGCCGCCTCGGCGTGCTGCTCCAGGCGCATCTTGGCGTAGCCCTGGGTGTAGTTGGTGTAGGTCTGCCACTCGTAGTGGTCGTTGAGCAGGATCTCGGTGCCGTGATAGCCGTAGGCGCTGTAACGCACCTGGCCACCGCTGGCCTCCAGGCGCTGACGCAGCGCCGCGGTGCCCTCGATGAGGTACTGGAAGGTGTTGGCGGTCACCTCATCGAAGTTCATCAGGATCAGCTTGCCCAGATCGCTATCGAGCAGGGCTCGCGAGGACATGAAGCGCTTGCCACGTCCCTTGTAGATGCGGTTGGCGATAGCCAGGAACACCTTCACCTTGGGAATGCCGCCGGCCATGGTGTGGGCAAAGTAGGCATTGGCGCCGTCGGGGATCATCCCCTCCAGCTCCGCCACGACCTGGGCCAGGGAGTCCTTGAAGCGCTTCTGCCCCACCTCGCGGCAGCGTTCGATCTGCGCCCAGTCCAGCTTCTCCTCCTGCCAGTTCTTGATGGTCAGGGGGGCCAGCAGGTCGGTGGGATTGGGCTCACCCTCGGGGGAGTCCAGGTCGAATCCGGCCATCATCGGCACGTTGATGATTTTGCCACCGAGGTTGGCCTCGGCCTCGGCCAGCTCCTCAGCGGTGAGCGGGCGCAGGGTATGATCTTCTTCACGACGGCCGACGGTAATGCCGATGATGGTCATGCCGGCCTTGCGTGCCTCGTCGATCAGGCCATTGGCATAACCGCGGCCGAAAAGCTCGCCGAAGAGCACGAAGACATCACCCTCACGAAAGATGTTCTCCTGCGGCAAATCCCTTAGCGGAGTCAGCTCTGTCATATAATTTTTATTCCGAAATCAACAAGTAAGAGACAAGCGGGGCAGCCCCCGGAAACCCCCAAACTATAAAGCATAGGCGGGGTTGACGCAAAGCCGGGCACGGCCGATATACTGCCAATTCAAGTCAACTGTGACGAGGATCACATGCCCCTGCTCGACCGCCCAACCCTCACCTGGCTCGGCATCTTCTTTAGCGTGCTGGCCTGGTCCGCCTGGCAGCCCCACGATGCCACCATCTGGTGGCTGGAGGCGGCCCCGGCGATCATCGCCCTGGTGTTGATGGCGGCCACCCGCTCACGCTTCCCCCTCACCCCGCTGAGTTACTGGCTGATCCTGCTGCACAGCCTCATCCTCATGGTCGGTGCCCACTACACCTATGCCGAGGTACCGCTGTTCAACCATATCCGCGATGCCTTCGAACTATCACGCAACCACTACGACAAGCTCGGCCACCTGGCCCAGGGCTTCATCCCGGCGATTGTCGCCCGCGAGATCCTGTTGCGTCGCTCACCGCTGCAGCAAGGCGGCTGGCTGTTCTTCCTGGTACTCTGCGTCTGCCTGGCCATTAGCGCCTTCTACGAGCTGATCGAGTGGTGGGTGGCGGTCTTCGCCGACAGCACCGCCGAGGCCTTCCTCGGTATGCAGGGCTATGTCTGGGACACCCAGTCGGATATGTTCCTGGCCCTCATCGGTGCCTTCCTGGCCCAGATCGGCCTGGCCGGCGTACATGACCGGCAGCTGGCCCGGCTTGCTGCACATCGCTAATTCATCCGGAGAGCTCCCCATGAAATCCCTCATCCCCCCCCTTGCCCTGCTCTTCAGCGGCCTCATGCCGCTGAGCGCCTGCGCCCTGCAGCCAGAGTTGCAGGCCCTGGTCGACGAGGCCAAGGCCGAGGTCGACATGGTGCCCATGCAGCGCCTGGCCGAGGTGCGCGAACAGGAGGGGGTACTGGTGATCGATATTCGCGAGCCCACCGAGTTGGAGTTGAGCGGTCGGGTCGAGGGCGCGGTCAACATCCCACGCGGGATGATCGAGTTCAATATCTGGCCCTACGTGGAGCGCGAGGGCGGAGGCCATGACAAATCACGGCCCATTTACATCTACTGCCAGAGCGGTTCACGCTCGGTCCTGGCCGCGCAGAGCCTGCAGCGACTCGGCTTCGAGCAGGTGCACGCGGTAAAGATGCGCTTCGAGGAGTGGGTGGATGCGGGCCTACCGGTGGAGGATGATTTCTAGAGCATGCCCACGGAGATGGCCCGCGGCCACGGGCTGCGCAACTACCTACTGATTACCCTCGCCTACTGGGCCTTTACCCTTACCGACGGCGCCTTACGCATGCTGGTGGTGCTCTACTTTCACCAGCTGGGCTATACCCCGCTGGCCATCGCCTCGCTGTTTCTCTTCTACGAGTTCTTCGGCATCGTCACCAACCTCTTCGGCGGCTGGCTGGGGGCACGCCTGGGGCTCAACCTCACCCTGCACACCGGCCTGGGGTTGCAGATCTGCGCCCTACTGATGCTGACGGTCGATCCCTCACTACTCTCCTTGGCCTACGTCATGGCCGCCCAGGCCCTATCCGGTATTGCCAAGGACCTGAACAAGATGAGTGCCAAGGCCGGGGTCAAGTTGATGGCCCCGGAGGAGGACGGGGCACTGTTCCGCTGGGTCGCCGTGCTGACCGGCTCCAAGAATGCCCTCAAGGGGCTGGGCTTCTTCATCGGCGGCCTGCTGCTGGCCCTGTTCGGTTTTCAGGGCGCACTGTTCGTCCTTGCGGGAATGCTTAGTCTGGTCCTACTGGTGACCCTGCCGCTACTGCCGCGTGGGCTGGGAATCAGCCGCAAGAAGGCCCAGTTTACTCAGTTGCTCTCACGCAGCCCGGCCATCAACCGCCTCTCGGCGGCCCGCCTCTTTCTCTTCGGCTCCCGCGACGCCTGGTTTGTGGTCGCCCTGCCGGTATTCCTCGCCGCCGAACAGGGCTGGGGCCACGCTAGCGTGGGCAGCCTGCTGGCCCTGTGGGTGATCGGCTACGGAATCGTACAGGCGCTGGCCCCCAGGCTGGTGCGTGATAGCGCCACACACACGCCCATGGGTGCACGCAACGGCGCCCTGACACTGGCCCTCAGCTGCTCGGGGATCGCGCTAATGCTGGGGATAGAGACGCCTTACACCACCTCGCTGCTCATCGCCGGGCTGGCCCTGTTCGGCCTTATCTTTGCCCTCAACTCGGCACTCCACTCCTACCTCATCCTCGCCTATTCAGACCACGACGGGGTGGCGATCAACGTCGGCTTTTACTACATGGCCAACGCCACCGGTCGCCTCTGCGGCACCCTGCTCTCGGGCTGGGGCTATCAGAGCTACGGGCTGGAGGGCTGCCTGTGGATCGCCTCTGCCATGCTGATTAGCGCGGCTTTCATCTCCCGGGGCTTGCCCCCTCCCCAACAGGTGTAGGGGGTCGCCAGCGGCGGGCGTGGCTGTTATGTTAGGCCGATAACAATCAAAACAGTCACACTTTGGAGAGGAATGGATGGCGTCCCGCCAAGCAAAGGGGATTTTTCCGCTAATACTGCTCTGCACCCTGTTGGGCACAGCATCCGCCCGCACCGATAATGGTGCTGATGAGGCGAACGGAAAAGGCAACGGCGTCGAGCAGATCGACGGCCGTTTCTACTCACTGAGCTTTCTTGCCGAACGCTGGCGCCGGGCAGAAAGTCCCGAACAGCCCGAGGCCGCCATCGAACTCCACCATCGCCACGGCAGTGCCCGTGCCCTACTGCTCGTCGGCCGGGCCGCTACCAGTCTGGACCAGCTCAAACGACAGGCTGTCAGCAATGCGCGCAGCACACTTGCCAACTTCCGGCTCACCTACGAGGCAGACCGCCGGCTCGGCCGCATCAGGGTTGCCGTGCTGCGCTTCGAGGGGGAGAAAGATGGCATGGCCCTCAACTATTAC
>JBFFRO010000148.1:0-5036 GCA_041572995.1 Thiohalomonadaceae bacterium | reverse complement strand
CCCTCGACGGTCTTGGTAGACATGCCCACCGCTTTGATCTTGCCCTCGTGCTTGAGCTCCTGCAGGGTGTCGCAGACCGCCTCATTGTCGATGATCGCCATGTCATCGCCGTGGGAGTGGACCAGCACCACGTCGAGCACATCGCGGCGCAAGCGCTTGAGTGAACGCTCCACGCTCATACGGGTGTGTTCGGCGGAGAAGTCGAAGCTCGACTCGCCGTTCTCGAAGATCTCCCCCACCTTGCCGACGATCACCCAGTCGTGGCGATTGGGCAGCAGCTGCCCCAGGCGCTCCTCAGAGTTGCCGTAGGCCGGTGCGGTATCCAGAGTATTGATGCCCAGCTCCTGGGCCAGCTCGAAGAGTTCAACCACCGCCTGATCGTCGGGAATGGTAAAGCCGGTGGGATACTTCACCTGCTGGTCACGACCGATCTTCACCGTGCCCAGTCCCAGGGGGCTGACTTCGATGCCGGTGGAACCCAACGGGCGCCACAGTCCGTTCAATCCCATCGCTCCTCCTCCTGCCAGGGCAGCGCTGCCTGCCCGGGGTGAGCCCACTCGGGGGCGGTGAACGGTGCGCCGGGTTCGATACCGGCCTCACGCAGCCGTTCGATCACCGCATCGGCCAGCCGCGGGGCCAGCGCCATCTTCGTCGGCCAGGCGGTGATCACTCCCTCCTGCTCGTCGCAAAAGCTATCACTCGGACGCGAGCCGTCGGCCATCGCCACCTCGGCGCGATCGATATCGAGACAGGCCCAGTCGCAGGCGCTGAAATCCAGCCAGGGAAAGAGCCCCTGCAACTCACCGCGTACCGCCGAGAGCTGCTCGGCGTCCGTACGCGTCACCCCCTCCTCGGCGGGCTGGCCGCCGATATACCAGACCGTGCGGCCATCGGCATCGAAATGGCTGGTGATGGTAATGCGCGGCAAGGCGTTGGCCCCCAGGCAGTGGGCATAGACGCCGCCCGGCAGGGCCTCGCCGCGCAGCATCACCATCTTCAGCGGCCGGCGCTGCATCGCCGGCGCCGCACGACCGAGCTGCTTGAGCAGCAGCTCGTTACCAGCACCGGCACTCAGCACCAGGCGCTGGGCCTCGATGTGTCGCCCATCACTGAGCTGGATGCGGGTGGGGTGGGCGGGGTCGAGGCTCAGGCCGTCGGCACGGTAGACGGGCTCGCCCTCGGCCAGGGCCTGAATCAGCGAATGGGTATCGAAGACCGGCTCGTCCAGGCGGTAGACCTGGCCCTTGAACTGCGGGTCCTGAAACAGCGCGGGGCGTTCGGTGCCCTGCAAGGCGGCGGTGCGCGAGCGCATTAGCTTGCTGGCGAAGAAGCCGGCCATGCGTGAGCTGAGGCTGGTGGTGGACCACATGAACTGGTGATCGGACATCAGCCTGACGGCGGAGAGATCAAGCTCACCAGAGCCCTCCAGGCAGTCGCGCCAGCGCTTGGGCATTTCGGCAATCGCCTCGGAGGAGCCGGTCAGCTTGCCGGTCAGCGCATACTTGGTGCCGCCGTGGATGATCCCCTGAGCATAGCGGCTCTGCCCGGCACCGAGGCGATCCGCCTCCAGCAGCAGGGCCGCGTAACCGGCGCGACGCAGGCGCCCCAGCAGCCACAGGCCGGCGACGCCGCCGCCGATGATGGCCACATCGCAGCGTAGCGGCTCGGCCACTAGCGCTCCTCGCTCGCGCGAATACTCTTAATGATATTGGTGGTGGAACAGCCGTCGACGAAGCTCATCACCATCACCTCGCCGCCACTCTCGCGCACGCAGTCGCCGCCGGGGATGTTGCTGGGGTCGTTATCGCCGCCCTTGACCAGCACGTCGGGCTGGACGTTGCAGATCAGGCGGGTGGGAGTATCCTCATCGAAGCCCACCACCCAGTCGACACAGTCGAGGGCGGCGAGCACGCGCATACGGTGCTTCTGGGTATTGACCGGCCGCTCGGGCCCCTTGAGGCGCTTGACCGAGGCGTCGTCGTTGACCGCCACCACCAGGCGGTCGCCCAGGCGCGCGGCCTCCTCCAGGTAGGTGACGTGGCCGGCATGCAGGATGTCGAAGCAGCCGTTGGTCATGATCACCTTCTCACCGTGGGCCTGCGCCTCGCGCACCAGGGCCACCAGTCGCTCCTCCTCCACCAGACCGGTGGGCAGCTCGTCCTGCTCGCGCAGGGCGCCGCGTATCTCATCCAAGGAGACGGTGGCGGTGCCCAGCTTGGCGACCACGATGCCGGCGGCCAGGTTGGCCAGCACCACTGAGTCGGCCAGTGCCAGGCCGGCGGCCAGGGAGGCGGCCAGTACCGAGACCACGGTATCGCCGGCGCCGGTGACATCGAACACCTCGCGGGCGCGGGTGGGAATATTCATCGGCGCGCTGCCCGCCTGCAGCAGGGTCATGCCCTTCTCACTGCGAGTGATGAGCAGCGCCTCCAGCTCCAGCTCATCGCGCAGGGCCTCGCCCTTGCGGATCAGCTCCTCCTCATCGGCACACGGCCCCACCACCCCCTCGAATTCACTGAGGTTGGGGGTGATGACGGTAGCGCCGTGATAGGGGGAGAAGTCGCTGCCCTTGGGATCCACCACCACCGGCTTGCCGGCGGCACGGGCCGCGGCAATCAGCCGCGGTGCGGCGGCCAGGGTACCCTTGGCGTAGTCGGAGAGCACCACCACCTCGCAACCGACCAGATTCTCCTCGAAGCGCCCCTGCATACCCTCGGCGGCGGCGGCGGGAAAACCGTCCTCGAAGTCCAGGCGGATCAGCTGCTGGTGGCGACTGAGTACGCGCAGCTTGGTGATGGTCGGCAGGCTGTCGAGGCGCTCGAAGTGACACTCCACCCCGGCGCCCAGCAGGGTACGCGAAAGGGCGTCGGCCGCCTCGTCACGACCGGTGAGGCCGAGCAGGGCGCTGTTCGCACCCAGTGCGGCGATATTCAGCGCCACGTTACCCGCGCCACCGGCACGCTCCTCGATCTCCGCCACCCGCACCACCGGCACCGGCGCCTCGGGAGAGATGCGCGAGGTGTCGCCGTGCCAGTAGCGGTCCAGCATCAAATCGCCGACCACCAGCACGCGGGCGTTTTCGAACGGGGGCAGATTACTCGCCTTCATGAACCCTTCAGCCGGTAACGGGCACCACAGTAGGGACAACTGATCTCGCCCCCCTGCTCCTTGATAGGCAGGTAGACACGCGGATGCGCACTCCACAGCTCCTGCCCCCCCTCCGAGGGGGGCATCGGGCAGTAGAGCGGCAACTGCTTCTCGCTGATTTCGTAATAGCTCTTGGCGGCGTTGTTCTCGCTCACGTCACTTCCCCTTAAGCGCTTCTCAATCCTTGACGTAGGAGAGCCAGCCCTCGTGGGCGGCGCTACGACCGTGCACCACATCGAAATAGAGGCTCTGCAGCTTCTCGGTGATGGGGCCACGGCGACCGATGCCGATCTGGCGGCCGTCCACCTCGCGGATGGGGGTCACCTCGGCGGCGGTGCCGGTAAAGAAGGCCTCGTCGGCCACATACACCTCATCACGGGTGATGCGCTTCTCCTTCACCGTCAGGCCGCACTCGTCGGCCAGCTGGAAGATGGTGTTGCGGGTGATACCATCCAGCGCCGAGGTCAGGTCCGGGGTGTAGAGCACACCGTCGCGCACCAGGAAGATGTTCTCGCCGGAACCCTCGGCCACGTAGCCCTCGTTGTCGAGCAGCATCGCCTCGTCACAGCCGCAGGCCAGCGCCTCCTGCAGGGCCAGCATGGAGTTCATGTAGTTGCCGTTGGCCTTGGCCTTACACATGGTGATGTTGACGTGGTGACGGGTGTAGGAGGAGGTGCGAATGCGGATCCCCTTCTCCATGCCCTCGGCACCAAGGTAGGCGCCCCAGGACCAGGCGGCGACCATCACGTGGGCCTTGAGGTTGTCGGCACGCAGGCCCATACCCTCGGAGCCGTAGAAGACCATCGGCCGGATGTAGGCGGACTCCAGGTTGTTCTCGCTCACTGCTGCGCGCTGCGCCTCGTTAAGGGTCTCCTTATCGAAGGGCATCGGCATGTTCATGATGTGCGCGGAGCGGAACAGGCGATCGGTGTGCTCCTGCAGGCGGAAGATGGCGGTGCCCTTCTCGGCCTTGTAGGCACGTACCCCCTCAAAGACGCCCATGCCGTAGTGCAGGGTGTGGGTCAGCACGTGGGTCTTGGCCTCACGCCAGGGGACCATTTCACCATCAAGCCAGATGACGCCGTCGCGGTCGGCCATCGTCATGAGTCTATCTCCTCAAAAAAGCACACAATTCGGTTACCGGGGTGATGCTGGCTAGGCCTCCATCAACCGCCCCCACAGGGCCTGCACCGCCTCGCGCTGTTCGGCGAAATCCGCCGCCGGGGCCACCGCTTTGAGCCCCTGCAGGGTCAGGTGGTGGTAGCGTGTCCGGTAAGCCCGATAGGCATCGCACAGGGTCCGCGACTCCTCCTCCGCCAGCAGGCCGCATTCGGCCAGCCGCTCGAGGATGCGGATATTGTCGGTGTAGTCGAGCAGGCCGGGCTGGTCGCAGGACCAGGCCAGGACCGCATATTGCACCATAAATTCGATGTCGGCGATACCGCCACGGTCCTGTTTCAGGTCGAACTCCCCCTCGCCGGAGGCGGCCAGGTTCTCGCGCATCTTCTCGCGCATCTCGCGCACCTCCACCCGCAGGGCATCGACATCGCGGCGACGACCGAGAATCTCGCGGCGGATTACCTCGAAGGCCTCGGCAATGCCGGAATCACCGGCCACCACCCGCGCCCGCACCAGCGCCTGGTGTTCCCAGGTCCAGGCCTGCTCGCGCTGGTAGTCGGCGAAGGCGTCGACACTGGAGACCAGTAGCCCGGAGGCGCCGCTGGGCCTCAGGCGGGTGTCCACCTCGTAGAGCTCACCAGCACCGGTACGGGTGGCGATAAGGTGGATCATGCGCTGCGCCAGGCGGGCGTAGAAGACCGCGTTATCCAGCGGCCGCTCACCGCCGGTGGAACGGCCGCCGGCATCGCTGGAGTGGAGGAAGACGATAT
>JBFFRO010000147.1:0-5070 GCA_041572995.1 Thiohalomonadaceae bacterium | reverse complement strand
AACGAACGGTCGAACATGGGGGTAGATCCCTTATAGCGTAACGAGCAACTCAGTGACGGCGTACAACCCTATCAGGCGAGAGGGTCGGTAACGGCGCAGTTCTTCCCTGACACTTGTGGCACACAGTGGAACACCGAGGTGCCCTGTACCTATTGTTGTGAATACTAAACTACCAGATTGTATCGACCGATCAATAGACAGGCCTGGCTGGGGATGGTTCCCGACAGCCCCAGACTGGCCCATGTAAAAAGGGGTTACCGTCCGGTAACCCCTTTGCCCATTCACCTAACCCATGTCCTACGCTAGGCGTTCATCCTTCGGTAGTAACTGTTGGCCTCCGAGGCCAGAGCATCGCTCAAGGCAAAGCCGACCACGTGGTCATCATCGAGCATTTCGAAATGACAGCCCGTCTCCTCCTCGTTGCTGACCATGCGCCACGCGCCATCCACCACGGTACCGGCCGGTCGGCAGATACTCATCGGCATGCTGCTGGTCTTCACCTTGACCATCGGCGGAATGGGCATGAAGCGCTCATGCTCCCCCATCAGGTCGGCGGCAATCGCCTCGGCCTGGCGCCGAATCGGTTCAATGTAGGCAAACAGGCGACCATCGACCGAGGCACAGTCGCCCAGGGCATAGATATCGGCCACCGAGGTGTGCATATCGCTGTCCACGGCGATGCCTGCATCCACCTTCAGGCCACTCTTCTCAGCCAACGCGGTGTTGGCCACCAGACCGGCGGCGGAGATCACCAGGTCGGTCTCCAGCTGAGTGCCATCGGCCAATTCCGCCCGCAACCGCTCGCTATCGCGCTCCAGGCGCTGCAGGGTCGAACCAAAGTGCCAGCTGACGCCGTTACCGCTGAGGCGCTGTTGCAGCTCGCTGGCCATCGCCTCGGGCAGTAGGCCCGCCAGAGGCCGCTGGCCCGGGTCGACCACATCCACCGCGTAACCGGCACGATTGAGGTCATCGGCAAACTCGCTGCCGATGAGGCCCGCGCCGAGGATGGTCACACGCTTCACTCCCTCGCTCAGGCGCTGCTGCAGTTGCTTGAAAGAGAGCAGGTCGTTAATGCGCAGAACGGTGTCGGCCGCATCACCCTCGATGGGCAGCTCGCGCTGGTGGGCACCCAGGGCCAGGATCAGCTTGTCGTACTCGATGCCGCCCTTGGTGGTGGTGATGCGCTTGCGAGCAGTATCGACCTTGAGCACGCGGGTATCGGGCTGAACATCGATCCCCAGCTCGGCGCCACGACTAAAGGCGTCACTGTCGACCAGATCGTCGGCACTGCGTCCCTGGGAGATCGCCAGCGAAATGGCGGGCTTGGGATAGACCAGCCCCTTGCAGGCACTGATCAGCAGAACGGGGCGCTGCGGGTCGCGGCGTCGAATCGCCTCGGCGGCCGACCAGCCAGCCACCCCGGCACCGATAATCACCACGTAGTCACGGCCTCCGCGAGCCTTGCTGCCTGCCTTGGCGGGACGGCGCGCTACCGTGGCCACCGGGGGTGCCTCCGGCATCAGGCGCAGGTCGCTCTTGGTCAGGCCGCAGAGCGGGCAATACCAGTCATCGGGGATATCCTGATAGCGAGTACCAGGGGCCAGCCCGGAATCCGGGTCACCCTTGGCCTCATCGTAGATATACCCACAGGCATCACAAATCCAGCGTTGGAAGGCCGTGTCATTCATATCACACCTCCGACAGGTGTCCGAGAATCGCGTTAAAGATGGTGTCCAGATCGGCGCCGACCGCCATCAGCGCATCAGAGCCGTAAGGGGCAAAGACCTCTCTGGGCAGACGGCAGGCGACCTTGGTGACGCCCTCCGCCTCATAGACGTGAATGCGCAGCGGAATATCGTGACCGGCCGGCTTACACGCCTCCCAGACGCGGATGGCGAAATCCGGACGGAAGACCTCGAGGATCTGATCGGCGGGAACCTCTTTGCCGATCTTCGCTGCGTTGGCCTGACCGTTGATGTGGGCGACCAGACGCATCCCTTCCGCCTCGATGCCCGACTTGAGTTTTTCGATCGCCTCATCGGCGCTCAGGGGAGTGGTAAAGGTTTTCATAGTGCCCTCTAAAAGATTAAAGGGGGAGGCTCCCCTCCCCCATTCTCATCACGCCGCGTTGGCCAGGCGATCGAGCTCCTTGCGCAGGTGCTTGATGGCCGGGGTCACAATCGCGACAAAGTAGGACTCACGCAGCTTGCGCTGGGCCGGGGCCGTTTTCAGGTAGCCCTTGGCGCCGGTGTGCAGCATGGCGGACTGCGAGGCGCGCAGGGCCAGCTCGCCGGCACCGAGACGCAGCTGCAGGATGTCCTGGAAGAACTCGTCGGAGGTCTCAAACGGGTCCTCGGCCAGGGCCAGCACCGCATCGACCGCGTCATCGAGTTCCGCCTGCAACTCATCCGGGCGGTCGTCGAGGTAACCATTGACGTGACCGAGCAGCGGCTCGACATCACGACACAGGTCAATGCAGGACTGGATGTTGCCCACGCCCATACCGAACTGCAGCAGCACCATGCCGGCACGGATCCGCTTAAGGAAAGCGGAGCCGTCATCATCGATGATCATCTCATCGGGGATGAAGACATCATTGAAGATGCAGGCGAAGGTGCGGGTTCCCTCCAGTGCGGTGAAGTGAGCCGAGAGGCGCAGCTCGAAGCCCTCGCTGGCGCAATCGACCAGGGCCATCACCGAATGCCCAGGCTTGTCCTCCAGCGCGAAGAGGGTGCCGAAGACGTGGTTATCACCGAGGTTGGAGACCCAGGGCAGAGTGCCGTTGACCACGTAGCCGCCATCGACCCGTTTACCCTTCAGGCGCAGCTCCTCGATGCCGGCAAAGGCCTTCATGGTGTTGGACATGCCGGTACCGGCGAGCACCTCACCACTGGAAACCCTGGGCAACCAGTTCTCACGCACCGTGGGGTTGGCCGCATTCTGCAGGTACCAGCCGCAGGTGTCCTGACACCAGACGGTGAAGCCGGTGGACATGCACTCGTGGGAGACGGCACCCATCACCTGGATGGCGGCGCCCATATCGGCCACGCCATCGGAGCGGGTCGCCGGCAGGTGCTGGTTAAACCCACCGATGGGACCGAGCTTGCGCAGGACCTCTTCGGGATAATAACCATCCAGGTCGATCTGCACGGTCAGCGGCTTCAGAACCTCATCGACGATCGCATCGGTAGCGGTCAGCAGCTGATCCAGCGGCAGGGGCGGATTAGGGAATTTGGCAGCGTAGTCACTCATTTTCGAGTCCTCCTCAACGGACGGAGATTCAGGCCGGGGTCACCTCGACGGCGACGTTGTTACGCAGGGTGTTGGCAACCGGCGACCAGACGTTGGAGTGGGCGATGATTTCGTCGATCTCCTCCTGGGGGCCGTCACCCTCGGCGGCGATTTTCACGCGCACGGCGGAGAAGCCCAGGGTCTTGGCCTCGTTCAGGTCACCGGTACCCCACACGGCGGTCACGTTGATATCCCCCTCCAGCTCCAGCTCCAGCTTGCTGAGCTTGATGCCGCGGGCAGTGGCGTTGGCGTGTACGCCGACGGCCAGGCAGGCACCCAGGGAGGCCAGCACCGCTTCGGAGGGGTTGGGGGCATTATCTTCACCGAGCAGGTGCGGCGGCTCATCGATAAGCATCGGGGCGAGATCACGCACGTAGGTCTGCATGCGGAACTGGCCTTCGCAGACGGTCTTGGCCTTGAGGGTGACAACCGAATCGGGGTTGGCCTTGCCCTTCTCGCCCAGATTCTTCAGGCCTTCGGAGTCGAGGGGACGCAGGCAGCTCATGGACTTGGCGATGGTTTGCGGGGAGGTGCTCATGATGTGTATCTCCAGTGTTGGTTGTAAAAATCATGCTTCACTCGGAATAGAGCAACCGGCATGCCAAAAACAAAAACACTCGAAAACACATACGGTTACAAGAAAATCACGACCAATTGTCCTTCACATGCATATTTGCTCATCGCGACAATTGTCGACAATGTCGACGTGCAATCGGACATTTTGTCCAGTGACAAAGTGAAGGGGCTGTGCATGAACGCGCGTGACATCGGCGTGCCACAGGTGTGCAGCGTAGAGAACGGGAGGTAGACAACCAGCAGGAGATGAACGGCAACCGGACGGCCGCCGGGTGAAACGGAAAGGCCGTTACTGAATATTGAGTTTCTGCATGCGATAGCGCAGCTGGCGGGGGGTCAGTCCCATACTGATGGCCGCGCGGGTCTTGTTGCCGTGATTCAGACGCAGCGCATCGAGAATCTGCTCCACTTCATCCTGACGCACCCGGGCATAGGGACGCACCCCGTAAGGAGGCGGAGCCATGGCCACAGGGGCCACGGGAGCTGAGGCCGCGGGCAGTGCAGGCTGAGTCACGGGATGCGGCTGCGCCTCAGCAACGATCTGCGCCGACTCCTCGGTAGGAACCGGTGAGGTGATCCCCTCCTCTTCCGCCAGGATCTGCTCGATCAGCTCGCGCCCAATCAGCGTATCCGAGCAGAGCAGCACGGCACGTTTGACCAGGTTCTCCAGCTGACGAATATTGCCCGGCCAGGGGTACTGGGACATGAGCTCCAGACTGCCCGGCCCGAAGACCACATTACGGCTGTACTCTTCATTGGCCGCATTCAGGAAGTAACGCGCCAGGATCGGCACATCCCCCTGACGCGAGCGTAGCGGCGGCAGGCGGATGGGGAAAACATTCAGCCGATAAAAGAGGTCGAGACGGAAACGGTTTTCGTTAACCGCCTCCTGCAGGTTCTGGTGGGTCGCCGCGACGATGCGCACGTCCACCGAGATACCCTTGGTCGAGCCCACGCGCTGGATCTCACGCTCCTCCAGCACCTTGAGCAGCTTGGCCTGCAGGTCCAGGTCCAGATCGACGATCTCATCAAGAAACAGGGTGCCGCCGTTGGCCAGCTCGATCTTGCCCTTCTTCATGGCGGTGGCGCCGGTGAAGGCCCCCTTCTCGTGGCCGAACAGCTCGGACTCGATCAGGGTGGCCGGGATGGCCGCACAGTTGATGGCGATAAAGGGCCCGGAGGCGCGTTCGCTGGCCAGGTGTT
>JBFFRO010000146.1:0-5084 GCA_041572995.1 Thiohalomonadaceae bacterium | reverse complement strand
GCCCGCGCTGCGATGGCCAGCGACCGCGCCGCGGCCATGGCACTGCTGGAGCGCGCGCGTAAAGATTACCCCGATGCCCGTCACCACTGCTGGGCCTATCTCATCGGCAACCCGGAGACCGCTGCCACTGCGGCCATGAATGACGCCGGCGAGCCCTCCGGCACCGCCGGTAAACCCATTCTCAACGTGATCCGCCACAAGGGGATCGGCGATGTGATGGTGGTGGTCAGTCGTTATTTCGGCGGCATCAAGCTGGGGGCCGGCGGACTTACCCGCGCCTACTCCGGTGCTGCCGAGGCGGTGCTCTCGGAGCTGCCGCTGGCCGAGCAGCGGCCGATGTGTGAGTTGCAGCTCTCGCTGGGCTTTGCCCAGGAGCAGCCACTGCGCCACTGGGCCGATACCCATGAGGCAAGCATCATCTCGCTGGAGTATGCGCAGGGGGTGACGGCTGTGCTGAGTCTACCCGAGGTGCAGCGCGAGGCCCTGCTAACCTGGTGCCTCGCCGAGGGCGTTGACGTAATTGACTAATTTTTGGTCAGCTTCTAGTCTGGCCGGATAAGGGTCCTACCCAATAAAAACATCGTGCTAAGGAGCCGCTATGAGCGACACCCCGGAGAAGGAGGATGATCTTCTCGACTTGGATCAACTCGATAATGAAATCGCCGAGTCCGGAAAGGGTGAGGAGGCGGACGATTTTCTCGACGACCTTAACAGTATCTTGGATGAGGATGGTGACGGCTCCGATCCGGCGGGCGAGGAGGCGGCCCTGGAGGACCTCGACGCGCTCTTCGATGATTTCGACGATGAGGCCGCGGCTGCAGATGCTGAGGCGGTTGCCAGTGCTGCGGATGAGGGGCTGGAGAGCCTGGACGAACTGCTCGATCTGGATGCCGACGAAGACGCGACCGACACCTCAGGCCCTGGAGATGTGCTGGACCTGGAAGAGGATGAGCTGGACCTGAGTGGCGGTGACCCGTCCGAGGATGAGGTCATCGTGCTCGAGGAGGAGATCGCTAGCGCGGCCCAACTGGATCGGGATGTTCCCGCCGGGGATGTCGGCGAAGTGCAGGCCACCTCCGCGGAAGAAGGCAACGGTGCCGAGCTGGCCGCGGCAGCGGCGGCCGTCGCCGCCAGCGCCGCTACCGCCAGTGAGGGCGCAAAGTCTGCTCGTAGCACGGCGGCACCCGCCCCGGCCGGTGCCGGCAAGCTGCCGCTGGTAGCCCTGCTGGTCTCGCTGCCAGCGCTGCTGATTGCCGCCGCCGGTCTCTTCCTGGCCTGGTCGCAGGGCGTCCAGGTGGCCGAGATGGAGCAGCGTCTGGCCGAGAGCCGTCCGTCGGCATCGAGCCCGGCGCAGGACCCGCGTGTCGGTCCCGCCCTGGATGAGATCGCCGCCCTGCAGGCGCGCATCGGTGAGCTGGCCCTGCTCATCGAGGGCCCCATGAGCCATCTCAGCGAGAGTAATGACCAGGCGCTGGCCGCTATCGATGAGCGACTGACGAAACTGGAGGCGGGCCTCCAGGAGGCCGCCTCAGCCCCTGCAGCCCCGGTGGCAGCGACGAGCCCGGCGGCCAGTAGTGACAAGCCGGCCGCGAGTAAGGCTGTCGGCAGTTGGGTGGTCAACCTCATCTCGGTCAGCACCCAGCAGCAGGCTGACCTGGAGTACGCTCGCCTCAAGGCGATGGGCTACGACACGGTCATCACCCGTGCCAAAGTGGGGGGACAGACCTGGTTCCGCCTGCAGATCCCCGGCTTCCCCGATTACGCCACGGCCAAGAGCTATGCCGACAAGGCGCGCAAGAAGGGGCTGAACAACGCCTGGGTGACCAAGGGCTAGGGAGGCCTCCCTGGGCTGAACAGACGCTGCCTTCGGGCGGCGTTTTTTTATGCCAGCAGCAGGCCGACCCCGAGCAGGGTTAGCAGGGCGAAGGCGAAGCGGCGCATGCCGTTCTCGCTAATGGGCGGGCGGTAGCGCTGGCCGAGGCGGGTGGCCAGATAGACCGCGGGCACGCAAAGCAGGCTCAGCCGCAGCATCTCCATATCCAGCTCACCGGTAATGCCCAGGTAGCCGTTGCGGATCACGGTAATGCAGCCGAACACCGCCAGCAGGGTGGTGCGGATGGTATCCAGCGGCAGGGGCTCGCGGTAGAGGTGGTAGACCATGGGCGGTCCGGCGGTGCTGAAGAGGCCGCCGAAGAGGCCGCCGAGCCCGCCCATCAGCAGGTCGCGGTGGGCGCCGCTGGGGCGCGGCCGCGGGTGCGGGCGGAGCATGAGCAGCAGGCCGCCGACAAGGATAAAGCCGCCGAGCAGGCGCCGCAGCCATAGTTGGGCATCCAGGCTCAGGGTGTCCAGCAGCCAGAGGCCGAGGAACAGGGCCGGTGCCGCGCCGAGGCCGGCATAGAGGGCGTTGCGCCAGGCCACGTGGTGGTGCTCGCGCTGCAGTTGCAGGCCGATCTGGAACATCGAGGTGAGGGCTACTACCGCGGCGCTGAAGGCGATGGGGGCCAGCCCCAGCCAGGTGACCGCGCCCATGACGATCAGCCCCAGGGCAAAGCCGCTGAGGGTCTGCACGTAGGCGCCGAGGAAGACCACGGCGACGAAGGTCAGCTCCGTAGTGAGGGTCATGCGGGCGGGATCAATCTTCCCAGTTGAGGGTACAGTCCAGCGAGCGCCACACCCGGTGCATGCCGGGCAGCCCCTCCTCGATCATGATGGCCAGCGGTGGGCGCTTCAGCGCACGGTTGCGGTTGCGCAGCCAGAAGGGCGCCATCTTCGGGTTGAGCGGAAAGACCACGTGCAGCGAGTGATGGATGCCGATGATGTGCTTGGCGCAATCCAGGGTATGGGCATCGTTCGGCAGCGGGTTGCCCTGGCGCAGGCGGCTCAGGTGGCGCGGCTTGCTGCCCTCGGGCAGCCCCAGCAGGACGAACTGCTGCTCGTTGTTCAGTCCCCACTCCTCGAGAATGTTGATCACTTGGCGGGCCAGCTGGCCACGCTGTTCTTCGCTCAGTTCGGGGTTTTCTTCGGACAAAACATCACCTTGGGGGAGAAACAATAATTGTTTACTGGATTAGTCAATTATGCGGGATGGGCGCTTTGCGGTCAAAGCGCCGGCTATAATGGCCGCATGCAGATCATTGACGATGCCGAGCAACTGCAGCGCGAGCTGGCCGAACAGCCCGCCGTGCTGCTCTACTTCAGCGGCGAGGCCTGTGGTGTTTGCCAGTCGCTCAAGCCGCGCCTGCAGGCGATGTTGGCGGAACGCTTTCCACGCCTGCGCTGCCTGGAGGTGCAGAGCGAGCGGAGCCCGGCGCTGGCCGCGGCCCACTCGGTCTTCACCCTGCCGGTGGTGATC
This sequence comes from Thiohalomonadaceae bacterium, assembly GCA_041572995.1. Taxonomy (GTDB): domain Bacteria; phylum Pseudomonadota; class Gammaproteobacteria; order Thiohalomonadales; family Thiohalomonadaceae; genus JBFFSW01. The sequence goes on along the minus strand of JBFFRO010000146.1, from coordinate 1,732 downwards.
CTTTATTTCGAGGGCCGCGAGGGTCAGCGCTTCGCCCGCAGCTTCAGTCTGGGCGAGGTGGCTGCGGCCATCGAGCGGCCCTATGCGATGCTCTTCGAGGCCTAGTCATGGAGTACTTCCCCTACTTCCTTATCGTTCTCTTCCTGGCCATCTCCATCCCCCAGTGGTGGGCGCTCTACGCCTCGCGTCGGCTCAAGGGCCGGCGAGTGGATACCCCGGAGAGTGGCCGCCACCTCTACTATTTCTACAGCCACTACTGCCCCCCCTGTAAGCTCTTTCGCCCCACCATCGAGGCCTTTGCCGAGGCCCACCCGGGACGGGTGACGATGCTCAATGTAGAGGAGCAGGCGGAGACCGCCCAGCGCTTTGGTGTGCGCGGCACCCCGGCCATCGCCCTGGTCGAGGACGGGGTACTGCAGGAGCTGCGTCTGGGCTCGCAGACGCCGCAGCGGATGGAGCGGATGCTCCAGGGGGAGACGGACTAGTCCTTGAAGCGCTCGCGGATCTGCAGGAAGCGGTCCAGGTGGTCGAAGAACAGGGTGACCAGCGTCGGGTCGAAGTGGCTGCCGCTCTGTTCGCGGAAGAAGTCGAGGATCTCACTCAGCGGCCAGGCCTTCTTGTAGACCCGATCCGAGCCCAGGGCATCGAAGACATCGGCGATGGCGGTGATGCGGCCATAGAGATGGATCGCCTCGCCTGAGAGGCCCTGCGGGTAGCCGCTGCCGTCGTACTTCTCGTGATGCTGGTGGGCGACGATGGCCGCGGCTTGGATGATCTTGCGGCTGGAGCCCCGGAGCATTTCGTAGCCCAGGGTGGTGTGGGCCTTCATCACCTCGAACTCTTCCGGAGTGTACTTGCCCGGCTTGTTGAGGATCTCATCGGCGATGGCCACCTTGCCGATGTCGTGCATGGGTGAGGCAATGCGCAGCAACTCCTGCTCGTGTTCAGGGCAGCCGGCCAGCTCGGCCAGCAGCGCCGAGTACTCGGCCACCCGGCGCACGTGGTTGCCGGTCTCGCGCGAGCGGGTCTCGCAGATGGTGCCCATGGTGATGATCACCTCGCGCTGGGTCGCCTCGATCTCCTGCTCGTGGGCCCTTTCCGACTCCAGTCTCACCGTCAGCTCATGTTCCACCCGCTGCTCCAGGTTGCGGGTCAGGCCGGCCAGTTCATCGTTACGCTGCACCAGGCGGCCGAAGGTGTTTTCACGGGCCCGCTCAATGGCCGCGACCATTAGGGTGAGGGCAAGGATCTGGCCGATGATCACCATCAGGGCATCGAAGTCGAGGTAGTCTGCGCTCACCATGGGCCACAGCGAGACGCTGTTGGGTTCGCCGTTGTGGAAGGTAAAAACGGCCACCTGGAAGAGGATGCTCAGCAGCAGCCAGAAGCCGGCCCAGCGGTAGCCGGCGGTGAGCAGGGCAACGATGGGGGCGATCGAGAACCAGGCGGAGTGGGGGGCGTAGAGGCCGTTCAGGCCCCACTGGAAGTAGCAGAGGATCAGCACCAGGACCAGGGTCAGACTGTTGCCGATGAAGGCGGGGGTGTGGCGCCGGTGGGTGTAGCCCAGCAGGAACAGCAAGCCGCTCATGCTCAGCAGCATGATGCTGCCGTGGGTATCACCGTAAAACAGGTGCAGGCCGGTGAAGGTGAGGGCGAAGAGGGTGATGATGCTGACCAGCAGGTAGGCCACATGACGGCGGCGTTCCTCGTTGCTGTTGGCCGCCTGGATGGC
>JBFFRO010000145.1:0-5099 GCA_041572995.1 Thiohalomonadaceae bacterium | reverse complement strand
TCGGTGGTACGGAAGTAGAACTGCGGGCGGTAGCCGTTGAAGAACGGGGTGTGACGACCACCCTCGTCCTTGCTCAGCACGTACACCTCACACTCGAACTTGGTGTGCGGGGTGATGGAGCCCGGGGCAGCCAGCACCTGGCCACGCTCGATCTCCTCACGCTTGGTGCCGCGCAGCAGGATACCGACGTTATCACCGGCCTCACCCTGGTCCAGCAGCTTGCGGAACATCTCGACGCCGGTGACGGTGGTCTTGGCGGTATCCTTGATGCCCACGATCTCGACCTCTTCGCCGACCTTGACCACACCGCGCTCGATACGGCCGGTGGCCACGGTACCGCGACCGGAGATGGAGAACACGTCCTCGATCGGCATGATGAAGGCACCGTCAACGGCACGCTCCGGCTCGGGGATGTAGCTGTCCAGAGCCTCAACCAGCTTGTAGATGGAAGGCACGCCGATGTCGCTCTGGTCACCCTCGAGGGCCTTCAGCGCGGAACCGGTGATGACCGGGGTGTCGTCGCCGGGGAAGTCGTAGCTGTCCAGCAGCTCGCGCACTTCCATCTCCACCAGCTCCAGCAGCTCGGCGTCGTCGACCATGTCGGCCTTGTTCAGGTACACCACGATGTAGGGCACGCCAACCTGACGGGAGAGCAGGATGTGCTCACGGGTCTGGGGCATCGGGCCATCAGCGGCGGAGCAGACCAGGATCGCGCCGTCCATCTGCGCGGCACCGGTGATCATGTTCTTCACGTAGTCGGCGTGGCCGGGGCAGTCAACGTGGGCGTAGTGACGAATGTCAGACTCGTACTCCACGTGAGCGGTGGCGATGGTGATACCACGGGCGCGCTCTTCCGGGGCGCCGTCGATCTGGTCGTAGGCCTTGAACTCGCCGCCGTGCTTCTCTGCCATGCACTTGGTCAGCGCCGCAGTCAGGGTGGTCTTACCGTGGTCAACGTGGCCGATGGTGCCAACGTTTACGTGCGGTTTCGTACGCTCAAATTTTTCTTTAGACACGTTAAATACCTCTATCTAGATAGCTTTGAAAAATGAATTCATCGACCGGTGGCCTTCTTCACCACCGCTTCAGAGACGTTGGCCGGAGCCTCCGCATAGCGCTTGAACTCCATGGAGTAGGAGGCGCGCCCCTGGGTTGCGGAGCGCAGGTCGGTGGCGTAACCGAACATCTCCCCCAGGGGCACTTCAGCGCGAATCTGCTTGCCGACGACACCGTCGTCCATACCCTGGACGATGCCGCGACGGCGGTTCAGGTCGCCCATGACATCCCCCATGTACTCCTCGGGGGTGGTCACCTCGACCTGCATCATCGGCTCCATCAGCTTCATCCCGGCCTGCATACAGGCGGCGCGGAAGCCCATGGAACCGGCAATCTTGAAGGCCTGCTCGTTGGAGTCCACATCGTGGTACGAGCCGTCATACAGCGACACCACGGCATCCTCGATGGGGAAGCCGGCAAGCACGCCGTTGCGCATCTGCTCCTCAATCCCCTTGGAAACGGCAGGAATATAGTCCTTGGGCACCACACCGCCAACGATCTCGTTCTTGAACTCGTAGCCCGCACCGGGCTCGTTGGGCGCCACACGCAGCCAGACGTGGCCGTACTGGCCGCGACCGCCAGACTGGCGCACGAACTTGCCCTCAGCCTCAACCTCGCTGGCGATGGCCTCACGATAGGCCACCTGCGGGGCACCGACGTTGCACTCGACCTTGAACTCACGCTTCATGCGGTCGACGATGATCTCCAGGTGCAGCTCGCCCATGCCGGAAATGATGGTCTGACCGGACTCCTCGTCGGTGTGTACGCGGAAGGAGGGGTCCTCCTGGGCCAGCTTGGACAGGGCGATGCCCATCTTCTCCTGGTCACCGGTGGTGCGCGGCTCCACCGCCACCGAGATCACAGGCTCCGGGAACTCCATGCGCTCCAGGGTGATGTGGTGGTCACCGGCGCAAAGGGTATCACCCGTGGTGACATCCTTGAGGCCGACGGCGGCGGCAATGTCGCCGGCGCGCACCTCCTTGAGCTCCTCACGGGAGTTGGCATGCATCTGCAGGATACGACCGATGCGCTCACGCTTACCCTTAACCGGGTTGAACACCGCATCGCCGGTCTTGATCACGCCGGAGTAGACGCGGAAGAAGCTCAGGGTACCGACAAAGGGGTCGGTGGCAATCTTGAAGGCCAGGGCGGCGAAGGGCTCATCATCGTTGGCATGGCGTTCGCCCTCGCTCTCATCATCGAGCAGACCCTTGATCGCCGGCACATCGCCGGGCGCGGGCATGAACTCGACAACCGCATCCAGCATCGCCTGCACGCCCTTGTTCTTGAAGGCGGAGCCGCACATCACCGGCACAATCTCGTTGGCCAGGGTGCGGATGCGCAGGCCTTGCTTGATGTCGGCCTCGGAGAGCTCTCCCTCCTCCAGGTAGCGCTCCATCAGCTCTTCGCTGGCCTCGGCAGCAGCCTCAACCATCTGCTCGCGCAGCTCTTCGGCCTGGGCCTGCAGCTCGGCGGGAATCTCCACCGCATCGTAGGTAGCGCCCAGGTCGGCCTCATTCCACATGATGGCCTTCATGCGCACCAGGTCGATGACCCCCTTGAACTCCTCCTCGGCACCGATGTTGAGCTGGACCGGCACCGGGTTGGCGCCCAGGCGGGTCTTCATCTGCTCGACCACGCGCAGGAAGTCGGCTCCCTGACGGTCCATCTTGTTGACGAAGGCGATACGCGGGACCGCGTACTTGTTGGCCTGGCGCCAGACGGTCTCGGATTGGGGTTCGACACCGCCGACAGCACAGAAAACGGCGCATGCGCCGTCTAGCACACGCAGGGAACGCTCCACCTCGATGGTGAAGTCCACGTGTCCGGGGGTATCGATGATGTTGATGCGGTGCTCATCGAACTGCTGGTCCATGCCGGACCAGAAGCAGGTCGTAGCAGCGGAGGTAATGGTAATCCCCCGCTCCTGCTCCTGCTCCATCCAGTCCATGGTGGCAGCACCGTCGTGCACCTCGCCAATCTTGTGCGAGATGCCGGTGTAGAAGAGGATCCGCTCGGTGGTCGTGGTCTTGCCGGCATCGATGTGGGCCATGATGCCCAGATTTCGATACCGCTCGATCGGAGTCTTGCGTGCCACGATGTGACCCTCAGCCCTCAGGGCTTACCAACGGTAGTGAGCGAACGCCTTGTTGGCATCGGCCATACGGTGGGTATCTTCACGCTTCTTGACGGCGGAACCGCGGTTCTCCGCGGCATCCATGATCTCGCCAGCAAGGCGCAGACCCATGGACTTCTCGCTACGCTTGCGTGCTGCGTCGACCAGCCAGCGCATGGCCAGGGCCATACCGCGGTCGCCGCGAACCTCAACCGGAACCTGGTAGGTGGCACCACCGACGCGGCGGGATTTCACCTCGACGCGGGGACGGATGTTACCCAGGGCCTTCTCAAAGGCCTCCAGCGGCTCGCCAGCACCCTTCTCGCTGACACGGTCAAGAGCACCGTAGACGATCTTCTCGGCAATAGACTTCTTGCCGTGCATCATCACGGTGTTGATGAACTTGGACAGGGTCTTATCACCAAACTTGGGATCCGGGAGGATCTCACGCTTAGCGGCAACTCGTCTTCTCGCCATGGCTCTGCTTCTCTGTAATTCGTTTAAATTAGGACTTCGGACGCTTGGCGCCGTACTTGGAACGACCCTGACGGCGATCACTCACACCGGAGGTGTCAAGGGTGCCGCGCACGGTGTGGTAACGCACACCGGGAAGGTCTTTAACACGACCGCCGCGGATCAGCACCACCGAGTGCTCCTGAAGGTTATGACCCTCACCACCGATGTAGCTGGTGACCTCAAAGCCGTTGGTCAGGCGCACACGGGCAACCTTGCGCAGGGCGGAGTTCGGCTTCTTCGGCGTGGTGGTGTAAACGCGGGTGCAGACGCCACGCTTCTGCGGGCAGGCCTCCAGCGCGGGGACGTTGCTCTTGGCGACCTTGCGGCTGCGGGGTTTACGGACCAGCTGATTGATCGTTGCCATTACTACTTTGCTCCAGCACAAAATATTCGCAAGCCTGGGTCCTCCAGACCTGCCGGAAAAAGAGGCGGAATTCTAGGCTAGTGCGAGGCCCCTGTCAAGGGGCGCACGCACGGGCCCGATACACCGGGGCTTACTCCTCCCCGGCGGCCTCACCAGATACTTCTTCATCCGCCGAGGGGATGGCCGCCACCAGACTGGCGGCGGAGGTCATCATCTCCATCTCGGCGTCGCGGCGGCGGCGGCGGTCGTCATGATAGGCCAGACCGGTGCCAGCCGGGATCAGGCGACCAACGATGACGTTCTCCTTGAGACCACGCAGGTCGTCCATCTTGCCGGTGACCGCGGCGTCGGTAAGCACGCGGGTGGTCTCCTGGAAGGAGGCGGCGGAGATAAAGGACTCGGTGGCCAGCGAGGCCTTGGTGATACCCAGCAGCACACGCTCGAAGCCGGCGGGCATCTTGCCCTCGGCCATCACGCGCTCGTTCTCCTCCAGCAGCTTGGCGAACTCCACCTGCTCGCCCTGCAGGAACTTGGTGTCCCCCGGGCTGGTGATGTCGGCCTTGCGCAGCATCTGGCGAACGATGACCTCGATGTGCTTGTCGTTGATCTTAACGCCCTGCAGACGGTAGACCTCCTGCACCTCGTTGACGATGTAGCGGGCCAGTTCCTGCACACCCCGCAGGCGCAGGATGTCGTGCGGGTTGGGCGCGCCCTCGACGATCACCTCGCCGCGCTCGACGTGCTCACCCTCGAACACGGTAACGTTGCGCCACTTGGGGATCAGCTCCTCGTGCGGCTCGCCCTCGTTGGGGGTGATGATCACGCGCTGCTTGCCCTTGGTCTCCTTACCGAAGGAGATGGTGCCACTGATCTCGGCGAGGATGGAGGGCTCCTTGGGCTTGCGTGCCTCGAACAGGTCGGCGACGCGCGGCAGACCACCGGTGATGTCGCGGGTCTTGGAGGACTCCTGCGGGATACGCGCGAGGACGTCACCGACGCGCACCTCGGCGCCGTCGGTGATGCTGACCACCGCACCGGAGGTGAGGA
>JBFFRO010000144.1:0-5100 GCA_041572995.1 Thiohalomonadaceae bacterium | reverse complement strand
GCCACTCACGCCAGATGATCTGGGCGGCGTCCTCGATGTCGATGCCGTCGAGCTCCAGCTCTTTGGTGCCGACCGGGAAGGCCAGGTGCCAGTCGGCGTTGGCGATCACCGCCTCCATGAACTCGCGGGTGATGAGCAGCGAGAGGTTGAACTGGCGCAGGCGGCCGTCCTCGCGCTTGGCGCGGATGAAGTCCATCACGTCCGGGTGGCCGACATCGAAGGTGGCCATCTGCGCACCGCGGCGACCGCCGGCGGAGGAGACGGTGAAACACATCTTGTCGAAGATATCCATGAAGGAGAGCGGGCCGGAGGTGTAGGCACCGGCGCCGGCGACGAAGGCACCCTTGGGACGCAGGGTGGAGAACTCGTAGCCGATACCGCAGCCGGCCTTCAGGGTCAGGCCCGCCTCGTGCACCTTGGAGAGGATGTCGTCCATGGAGTCGCGGACGGTGCCGGAGACGGTGCAGTTAATGGTGGAGGTGGCCGGCTTGTAGGCCCAGGCACCGGCGTTGGAGGTGATGCGGCCGGCGGGGATGGCGCCGTGGCGCAGGGCCCAGGTGAACTTCTCGAACCACTCCTCCTTCTTGGCGTCGTCGGTTTCGACGTCGGCCAGGGCGCGGGCCACGCGGGTGTAGGTCTCGTCGATGTTGTGATCGACCACCTCGCCCGACTTGGAGGTCAGGCGATACTTCTTCTCCCAGATGTCCAGCGATGCGGGCTGGAACGGAATGTCGGTAACGGTTGTAGTCACGGCTTTAAGTTTAGCGCTGGATTTGCTCACGGAAGGTCCCCCTCTCCCTTTAGTCCCTGAAAGAGAGTGTCTTGCCCTCGCCCCTTTTTATAGGGCTTGTGTGTTCTTGAGGGGTCGACACAAGATGTAGTGTATGGACGCATAGATTAGACACTAGATGGAGGGTAGTCAATAGCGGATCGGCACTTAAAATGCAATTATTTTCCCTTGTGTTTCAATGCCTTATAAAATTGCTCAATAGATTCAGACAGATAGATGCGGCACCTAAAGCTGTGCTTAAGAACACAATATATTGTGCCTCTAATATAGCGATAGACACCAGTCCTAACACATTAGTAAGTACTCACAACAGCCCCCTATGACCGCGTAAAACACGGGGACTTGATCTCTGAATGCGCCGTTCCTATATGTGCACTATCGGCACAGCGTGGCCGCTATCGAAACTACTCAGTGAGGAGAGAGAACATGAGTCTGGTACGTTACGAGCCCTGGAGCATGTTGGAGCAGATGCGTCGCGAGATGGATCGCATGATGGGCGAGGATAATGCCTCGTCCGCCAGCGACTGGGTGCCGGCGGTGGATATCAAGGAGGAGGAGCACGGCTTCACCATCACCGCCGATGTGCCCGGGGTGGACCCGAAGAGCATCGAGGTGCACGCCGAGAACGGCATGCTCTCGATCAAGGGCGAGCGCGACTCCGAGAAGAAGGTGGAGCGCGAGGGCTACAAGCGCATCGAGCGTGTGCACGGCAACTTCTTCCGCCGCTTCACCCTGCCCGACAGCGCCGACACCGACAAGATCAGCGCCAAGAGCGAGAACGGCGTGCTGACCATCAGCATTCCCAAGCACGAGCGTGTTCAGCCGCGCAAGATTACCGTCGAGGAGGGCTAGTCCCCTAGCCGCAAAAACAGGCCCCGCCCATGCGGGGCCTTTTTGTTGGCGGGAACCCCGACGATGCGCTACGGTCCCATTCAGACACCCAACTCCATGATTGTGTTGAAAGGTTCTGCATGAAACAGCCCGTCCGCCTGCTGCTGCTCTGTCTCGCCCTGCTCGCCCCCGCGGCCCACGCCACCCTGCCCTCGGCCGACAGCGAGGGCAACCCGCTGCCGACCCTGGCGCCGATGCTCGAGCGCACCATCCCGGCGGTGGTCAATGTCTTTACCGAGACCCGCGTGGCGGTGCGCGGTAATCCGCTGTTCAACGACCCCTTCTTCCGCAACTTCTTTAACCTGCCGGAGCAGCGGCCGCGCGAGCGCAAGGGCGAGAGCCTGGGCTCGGGCGTGGTGGTGGATGCCGAGAAGGGCTACATCCTCACCAACCACCATGTGATCGAGCACGCGGTGGAGATCTCGGTGAACCTCTCCGACGGTCACACCCTGCGCGCCGAGCTGGTGGGCTCCGACCCGGAGACCGACATCGCCGTGATCCGTGTCGACAACGGCAAGCTCACCGCCCTGCCGATGGCCGATTCCGACCGGCTGCGGGTGGGCGATTTCGCGGTGGCCATCGGCAACCCCTTCGGCCTCGGCCAGACCGTCACCTCCGGCATCATCTCGGCGCTGGGCCGTACCGGCCTGGGGATCGAGGGCTACGAGGACTTCATCCAGACCGACGCCTCCATCAATCCCGGCAACTCCGGCGGCGCGCTGGTCAATCTGCGCGGCGAGCTGATCGGCATTAACACCGCGATCCTCTCCAAGAGCGGCGGCAACGTCGGTATCGGCTTCGCCATCCCCATCAACATGGCCCGCCAGGTGATGCAACAGCTGGTCAACCACGGCAGCGTGGAGCGCGGCCAGCTCGGCGCCCAGGCCCAGGACCTGACCCCGGCGCTGGCCGCCGCCTTTGGCCTGGAGAACCGCGGCGGCGCGGTGGTCACCCGTATCGACAAGGACTCCGCCGCGGCCCGCGCCGGGCTGCTCATCGGCGATGTGATCACCGCCGTCAACGGCCGCCGGGTGAGCAATGCCGCCGACCTGCGTACCCGCATCGGCCTGCTGCGGGTCGGTGCCGAGGTGGTGATCGAGATCGTCCGCGACGGCGAGCCGATGCGCCTGAGCGGCGAGGTGCACCCGCCGCGGATGAGCCGAATCCCCGGCGATAAGCTGCACCCGCGCCTGAGTGGCACGCTGCTGGCCGATATCGTCGAGGGGATGCCCCACTACGGACGGGTTGAGGGGGTGCTGGTGCTGGAGGCGGACCGCGACGCGGTGCGCGCCGGGCTGCGCAAGGGGGATGTGATCACCCAGGCCAACCGCAAAAAGGTGTCCGGGCTGGCGCAGCTGCGCGCCTCCATCAAACGCAACGTGCCGCTGCTGCTCAACGTGCAGCGCGGCGACTCGGCGCTGTTCCTGCTGCTGCGCTAGAAGCTGTGGGGGCTATCGCCGGGTCTCGATGACCCAGCCGGAGTCGGCCTTGACGAAGGTGAAGCGGCGGCGCTGATAGAGCATCTGCCCCTTCTTGAAATCACCGTACTCCATCGCCAGGGTCATGGCGCCGAAGCCGGCCACCAGCGGATTGGCCCCCTCGGCCTGCATCTGCTTCGCCGCCTCTTCCAGCCCCACCTTGAACTTCAGGTGGTACTCCACCTCCACCTCGTAGCGGTAGTCGCTGCGCTGGATCCCCTCCAGCTTGTGCAAATTGAGTACATCGAAGAGCAGCTCACCGCCGTCGGCCTGCAAGTGAGCGCTCACCTGCTGGCGGATCGCCTCGTCATTGGGGCGGTTGCTGCAGGCGCTCAGCAGCAGGGCGATGAGGGGTAGCAGCCAGAGTGTGCGGCGCATGGCGGGCCTCCTTGGTTGGGTAAGCGCATCTTAGCCAAAATTTCTTCAATGCAATACTTGATTATTTTTATCAGGTATCCATATTGTCTATTAGAGGCCGCTAATGCGCGGTCAACCCATACGCTGAAAGACAGGAGGTGCCCCATGGCCGGTTCCCTGATCAATAACTTCCCCCACGATGGCGTGGTGACCATCAACCGGGTGATCCTCAAGCCGGAATACACGATCGACGAGTTGCAGGAGCGTGTCGCGCTACTCTGCGAGAACGTCAAGACCTACCACTCGACCACCGGTTTCGTCGGCGGCTTCGTCTCGCTCAACTCCGGCGCGGTCTCCAACGAGGGCTCCACCGTGGGCCAGGCGGTGGAGAGCCCGCTCAAGGGCAAGGAGGCGCTGATCATCACCTTCTGGAAGTCCTTCGAGGAGCACGAGCAGTCGCATAAATCGGAGAGCTTCCAGCCGCTGTTCAAGGAGGTGCTGGAGCTGTGTGAAAACGGTAACGAGGAGATCGCCTACGAGATGCTCTGGTCCGGCGCAGCCTACTCCCCTGAAGAGGCCAAGGAGGCCCAGGCCGCCAAGGCCCAGTACGCCGCCTGAGCCATCTCGCTCGCCCTACAGGCGCCGTCACCCTTGCGGGTGGCGGCGTTTTTTCGCGTTGCATTACGGGGCCATATCGGTATCCTTTCCTGCAATAATAATGACCCTGAGGAGAGGAATAATGCTGAATAACAGCGCCTATGAATACGGCAGCGCATCCAAACTGATCCACTGGCTGATGGCCGCCCTCATCATCGGCCTCATCGTGGTCGGACTCTATATGGAAACCATCCCCGAGGAGGACCCGGCCCGCCGTGTCGTCTACGGCTACCACAAGGCCGCCGGTGCCCTGGCCATGCTGCTGTTCTTCGTGCGTATCGCCTGGCTGCGGGTGAGCCCCGGTCCCGAGCTGCCCACCGCCTTTAACGACAAGGAACGGCTGCTGGTCGGCGGTATCAAGAAGGCCCTCTACCTGATGCTGCTGCTGGTGCCGCTCTCCGGCTATGTGATGTCCAGCGCCGGCGGTTATCCCATTAGCTTCTTCGGCCTCTTCGATGTACCGCTGCTGATCGAGAAGAACAAGGCCATTGGCGGTTTCGCCCACGACCTCCATGGCCCCCTGGCCTTCACCTTGCTGGCTCTGGTCGTCCTGCATATCGCCGGTGCCATCAAGCACCGCCTGGCCGACAAGGGTGGCGACAAGGATATACTGAAGCGGATGCTGTAGGCCCTTGCCCACACACAAAAGGCCGCCCACTGGGCGGCCTTATTTATGCCGTATAACGCCATTGTAATACGACTCAAATAAACCGTGAATATTGCGCAAAAACAGCCACATGGGCTATAGCGCGCGGATCAATATTGGGGTAGGCTACCTGTTGTCCACCGCCTTGGGCAGGAGCGCTAGAGGCAGGACACTTCAGCTGGCTGAATCCACAACTAGGTGCTGGATCTCCCTGCCGGCTGAATAACAATAAAAAAAGCCCTACAGGTACAGAGAAGAAAAGCAAAAAGAAGATTAAATCG
>JBFFRO010000143.1:0-5134 GCA_041572995.1 Thiohalomonadaceae bacterium | reverse complement strand
CATGTTGGATGTCTCCATTTATTGCTGTGGGCCGCAGCCCGAAAGTAGTCCCAAAACTTAAGAAAATCTTAAGGGAGGCAAGGGGTTATCGTAACCCAGCGACCTGTATAGCATGGCCCACAGGGGCGATCAAGCGAAGTAGCGGACAAAGCCCGTGCGCAACGGCAGCAGCAGCAGCAGCAGGTAGAGGGCGGTAAGCACCAGCAGCAGACCGACGCTACGTGGGTGCTGGGCCACGCCCTCCTCCATCGGTGCGTAGCTCAGGTCCATAAAGCGCAGCAGGCGGCGGCTGGATATCCATCGGTTGGCCCGGGCCTCCAGCCCTTTGAGCAGGCTGGGGCGCTGGAAGACCACCACACCCAGTGGGAGGCTGATAAAGGCGAAGAGGTAGAGTAGCAGGCGCAGGCTGTCGGCCAGCCAGATCGCCAGCGCGCGACTGGGCATCTCACGGGCAAGGGCGAGGATAAAACTGCCGTGGTCGTAGCGGTAGTTGAGGGTGTAGAGGATATAGAGGCTGCCAAGAAACAGCCCCGCACCCAGTGCACGATGGTGGCGGTAGAGACGCCGATCCTGGGGGCGGGGTTGCTCCAGGGACTTGAAACTGCGGCGCAGGGAGAACCAGCGGTTGAGCCGCCCATTCAGGGCCAGGGCCGTGCGCGGGCGGATGAACAGCAGCAGGCCATAGGTGAGCGCTATCAGCAGGCCGATGCAGAGAAACAGCCAAAGGCTTTCGGCAAGGATTTCATGAACGACAGCGGGTATTTCCATTACTCCTCCTCAGCCTCACCCGTAAGCCAGCGGTAGGGGTGGAGGCTGACAATGTTCAGGCCGCGGATGGTGTCGATGCCCTGCTGGTAGTGGCCATCATGGTTACTGTCCTGGTAGCTCAGGCGTAGGCGGAAGAGGATGCGTGCTGGCCCTTCCAGGGGGGTTTCGAAGGCCTCATCGTTGGCCACCCGATAGACTAGCAATCCCTGATCCACATCATAGTACCAGCTGTAGCCGGGGATGCCTGCCGGATCGGCCCCGCTGATCCGGCCACGGTAGTTGGGGTGGGGTTGACGCATGACCAGCATCGGGTCGCCGCCGTCATGACGGGCGATGTCAGCGATCCTACCCTGAGCGGCCAGCCGTGCTACCTCTATGCCCAGAGCGCTGCGCATGTTGCCGAGCATGACCGCCACGGCGGTGCGTTCGGCGGCCACGCGCAGCTCCCAGATCTTCTCCGTCGCCACCACGATGAAGGTCAGCAGCAGCAGGACGATGATCAGCAGCTCGCGCAGGCTGGTCCCACGCTGGTGTTGGGATGGCGCTTGCCGGCTCACTGGTTCACCTACTGCTTGGCGATGGAGGTGAGTTCCCACATCGGCAGGAAGATACCCAGTGCCAGCATCAGCACCAGCACGCCGACTGCGACCAGCAGGATCGGCTCGATGGCCTGACTGAGCCCCTTCAGCTCGTAGTCCACCTCGCGCTCATAGAAATCGGCCACCTCGTCGAGCATGTCGTCGACGCCACCGGTCTCCTCGCCGACCGCCATCATCTGAAGCACCAGTGGGGTGAACATGGCACTGGCGGCGGCGGTGCGGGTGAGGGAGTCGCCGCGCTCGATGCCGTTGCGCATGCTCAGCACCTGCTCGGCGATGTAGTCGTTGTCCACCGCCCGCGAGACCACGGTGAGGGTCTGGATCAGAGGTACCCCGGCGCGGGTGGTCATGGCGAAGGTGCGGGCGAAGCGCCCCAGGGTGGCACGGCTAAGAATGCTGCCGACCAGTGGAATACCCAGCTTCTTTTTGTCCCAGAGGTATTTGCCCTCCGGGGTGTTGAGGTAGTAGCGCAGGCCGCCGAGGGCTAGCAGTAGCAGCGCCAGCAGGTAGGGCCAGTAGTCGACAAAGAAGTTGGAGGTGGCCAGCAGCAACTTGGTCTGCCAGGGCAGCTCCATGCGGAAGCTGGCGAAGACATCCATAAAGGCCGGGATGACCCAGATGTTGACGATGACGATGGCCGCGGCGATGGCGAAGAGGACGAAAGTGGGGTAGCGCATCGCCGCCTTGATGCGGTTGCGGGTGTCGCGCTCCAGCTCCAGGTAGGAGGAGAGCTTGAGGAAGGCCTCATCCAGCTGACCGGTGTTCTCGCCGACCCGCACCATGCTCACCATCAGTGGGCTGAAAAGTCGCGGGGACTGGTTCATGGCGGTGGAAAGTTCACGTCCGGACTCCAGCTCGACACGCATGCGATCCAGTGCCTCGGCGAGTACCACGTTACGGGTGGACTCGGCCAGCCCGCTAATACCGCGAATGATGGGCACCCCGGCCTTGGTCAGGGTGTACATCTGGCGGCAGAACAACACCAGGTCGTCGAGGGTGGGATGGCGACGGTTGAGGCGCGCGAGCAGATCGCCGAGTACGTCCTGGCGCGGCGTGTACTCCTTTATCTCCACTGGGGTAATGCCGGAGTTGAGCAGCTGGACGGCGACGCTGTCGGAGTTGGGGGCCTCAATCTCGCCGCTAATGGCATCGCCACGATGGTTGCGGGCCTTGTAACGGAATTGCGGCATTAGAGCTTAGGCTCCAGTTCCAGCCCCTCCAGGGGGTTGCTGGCGGCAGCAGCGGGCTTCTCCGCCTCGCTGGCCGGGGTTTCCTCTGCCTCGCCCGCAGTCTCGGCAGTGGAGATGAAGTCTAGCTCGCCGCTGATCTCAAAGTCACCACCGACCCGTATCACCTCTTCCAGGGTGGTGACACCGGCGCGGGCCAGGCTCAGGGCGTTCTCACCCAGGGTATGGAAATCCGGCTTGGCATTGGCCAGGCGGGTAAAGTCGGCGCTGTCGCTACGGCGCAGGGCGTCGGCCAGCGGCTCGTCGATCTCCAGTAGCTCGAAGACACCGATGCGCCCCGAGTAGCCGGTGTTGTTGCAGTGCGGGCAGCCCTGACCGTGTCTGAAGCCGCTGAAATGGGCCTCCTCCCCTGCCAGGTTTTTCAGCCAGGCCTTCTCATGCAGGTTGGGCTCGTAGTCGGTGGAGCAGCTGTCACAGATCTTGCGAATAAGACGCTGGGCGATCACCGCCTCCAGCGCGGTGGCCACCAGGTAGCCCTCGGCACCCATGTCGATGAGGCGGATGGCGGTGGAGACCGCGTCATTGGTATGCAGTGTGGAGAGCACCATGTGACCGGTAATGGCCGCGCGCAGACCGATCTCGGCGGTCTCCTGGTCACGCATCTCACCCACCAGCACGATGTCCGGGTCCTGACGCAGGGCGGTGCGCAGGACGTTGGCGAAGTTGAGCCCGATCTTGGGATTGACCTGTACCTGGTTGACCCGCGGTAGGCGGTACTCGACCGGGTCCTCGACGGTGATGATCTTCTTCTCCGGGTCGTTGACCTCGCTGAGCGCGCCGTAGAGGGTGGTGGTCTTACCGGAACCGGTGGGACCGGTGACCAGCACCATGCCGTTGGGCTTGCGGATGTTGTGGCGGAAGCGCTCGAGGATGTGGGCAGGCATACCCACCTTCTCCAGGTCGAGGATGCCGCCGGACTGGTCCAGCAGACGCATTACCACCGATTCGCCGTATTGAATGGGCATGGTGGAGACACGCACGTCGACGCTGTGATCCTTGATGCGGACATTGAAGCGGCCGTCCTGCGGCAGGCGCTTCTCGGAGATATCCAGCCCCGACATCAGCTTTAGGCGCGAGACCAGGGCGCCGGCGATGCGCTTCTCTTTCATCACCTGCTCGTGCAACAGGCCGTCGATACGCTGGCGGATGCGCAGCACCGACTCGTCCGGCTCGATGTGGATGTCCGAGGCACCCACCTGAATCGCGTCCTCGAAGATGGACTGCAGCAGCTTGACCACCGGGGCCTCGGTGATGTCACCGCTTTGCAGCAGCTCGTTAAGGTCGAAGTCGCTCTCGCCCAGCTCCTCGTTTAGCTCCTCGGCAAGGGAGCTGATCTCCTCGGTCTTGCGGTAGACCGTGTCGATGGTGCGCAGCAGTTCCGACTCGCGCACCACCGCTTGGCGGATGGGGCGCTTGAGGGTTTTGCTCAGCTCGTCGTAGCCGAAGATGTCGGTGGGATCGGCCATGCCCACCAGCAGCGCATCCTGGGAGTCGTCCAGGGCGATGGCGCGGTAGCGCCGCGCCAGGGTCTCGGGGATGAGGCGTACCGTCTCCGGGCTGTACTTGTAGTGCTTGAGATCGATGAAGGGCAACTGCAGCTGGCGTGAGAGAAACTCCAGCAGGCTATCCTCGCTGAGGTAGCCCAGCTCGATGAGGGTACGGCCAAGCTTGCGCCCGCTGCGTTTCTGCTCGCCGAGCGCCGACATCAGCTGCTGCTCGGAGATGATCTTGTGTTCGACCAGCAGGTCGCCGATGCGGAGCTTCTTGCGCGGGATCATGGTGATTAAGGGCGCCGTTTACTGTGTGTTATTAGGAATCTACGACGATAGCCGGCGTTTGACAAACCACGCCTTAATTACAGCAGCCCCCGGTGGGTGGCGGCGGTGGCGTGTTGAGGCGCAGGCTACCGGTCAGCTGGCCTACCTCGGCCAGTCCGTGGCGCTTGAGGTAGGCGACGATGCCCTCGTTGATCTTGGGCAGAATCAGCGGGTCGTAGAACAACGCGGTGCCTACGCCCACGGCGCTGGCGCCTGCGATCAGGAACTCGATGGCATCCTCGGCCGAGGCCACCCCGCCCTGGCCAATGATGGGAATGCCGTGCTCCTTGCACACCTGGTAGACCTGGTGGGTCTTGAGTAGCGCCACCGGCTTGATCGCCGGACCCGAGAGGCCGCCCTGGTTGTTGCCGAGGATGGTGCTGCGCTCCTCGATGTCGATGGCCATGCCCATCAGGGTGTTAATGACGGCGAAGCCGTCGGTGCCGGCCTCGATACAGGCCTTGGCATTGGCGGCGATGTCGGTCTGGTTGGGCGAGAGCTTGGTGATCAGCGGCTTGCTGGTGGCCTTGCGCACGGTCTCCACCACCTGGGCGGAGACCACCGGGTCGTTGCCGAAGGCGGCACCACCAGCCTTAACGTTGGGACAGGAGATGTTGATCTCGATGGCATCCACCGGAGAGTCATCGAAGATGCGCGCCACCTCGCCGTAGTCCTCGATGGTGGAGCCGGAGATGTTGGCGAT
>JBFFRO010000142.1:0-5137 GCA_041572995.1 Thiohalomonadaceae bacterium | reverse complement strand
TCCAGTCCCTCGGCCATGGCCTGCATCATCCCGTACTCGATGCCGTTGTGGACCATCTTGGTGAAGTGGCCCGCCCCCGTCGGCCCCGCATGCAGCCAGCCATGCACCGGGTCCGGGGCCAGCACCACCAGCGCTGGGCGCAGCCGCTCCACCGCCGCCGCCTCGCCGCCCACCATCAGGCAGTAACCGTTCTCCAGCCCCCAGACGCCGCCAGAGGTGCCGGCATCGATGAAGTCGATGCCGAGGGCGCTCATCTCCGCGGCATGCCGCTGGCTCTCCCGGTAGTTAGCGTTACCGCCGTCCACCACTAGGTCGCCGGGCGCGAGCAGCCCCCGAAGCTCCGCCAGGGCCTCCTCGGTCGGCTCACCGGCGGGCAGCATCAGCCACACCGTGCGCGGCGGCGCCAGCGCATCCACCGCCGCCGCCAGTGACTCGGCCGCCAACATTCCCTCCTCCTCTGCCAGCTGCAGGGCCACATCCATGCTGCGGTCATAGCCCACCACCTCGACACCACCACGCAGCAGGCGCCGGGTCATGTTGCCGCCCATACGTCCCAGGCCGATCATCGCTATGCGCATCGAACTCCCTCCGAGTCTGCTCTACAATGCCTTAACTGTAGACCTCTATCGGACGTCCGCAATGCGGCGGGCACAGGCAAGACAAGGCACGGCAATGCGCACACTCTTCGTCAGCAGCGAGGCCCACCCGCTCATCAAGACCGGTGGCCTGGGGGATGTCAGCGGCGCCCTGCCCGCGGCCCTGCAGGCCCTGGGCGAGGATGTCCGCCTGCTGCTGCCTGCCTATCGCCCACTGCGCCAGCAGCTGGAACACCGCGTGGCCGCCCGCTTCACGATCGAGGGGTATGGTGAGGAGATCGCCCTGCTGGAGGCACGCATGCCCGAGAGCGGCGTGCCGCTCTACCTGGTCGACGCCCCGGCACTGTTTGACCGTGACCACGGTCCCTATGGCGATGACAGCGGCGACTGGGCCGACAATGCCGAGCGCTTTGCCGCCTTCTGCCGTGCGGCGGTAGCCATCGCCATGGGCCGCGCCGGCATCAACTGGCGTCCCGAGCTGGTGCACTGCAACGACTGGCCCAGCGGCCTGGTACCGGCCCTGCTCTCGCGGGAGAAATCACCCCCGCCCAGCCTGTTCACCATCCACAACCTTGCCTACCAGGGGCGCTTCCCCGGCGAGAGCTTCACCCGCCTGGGGCTACCCTCCCCTCTCTGGACCCTGCATGGCCTGGAGTTCCACGGCATGCTCTCCTTTATTAAAGGGGGGGTGGCCTTTGCCGACGCCGTCTCCACCGTCAGTCCCAACTACGCCAGCGAGATCCAGCGTCCAGAACATGGCCACGGCCTGGACGGCCTGCTACGCCATCGCGCCGCCGAGTTGCACGGTATCCTCAACGGTATCGACACGGAGGAGTGGGATCCCCGCCGCGATCCGCTGATTCGCCACCACTATCACGCCGAACGCATGGGGGGTAAGGGCAAAAACAAGGCCGCCCTGCAGCACGATCTGGGGCTGGAGCCGACGGCCAAGACCCCGCTACTGGGGCTAGTCTCACGGCTGGTGGAGCAGAAGGGCATCGACCTGCTGGTACCGGTACTGGAACCGCTGCTGGCCACGGGACGGGTGCAGCTGGCTCTGCTCGGCAGCGGCGAGCGCCCGCTGGAGACGACTCTGGAGGCGCTGGCTCGCCGCCACCCGGGAAGCGCTGCGGTGATGATCGGCTACGACGAGGGGCTGGCGCACCGGATTGAGGCGGGGGCGGATATATTCCTCATGCCCTCACGCTTCGAGCCCTGTGGCCTCAACCAGCTCTACTCACTGCGCTACGGCACCGTGCCGGTGGCGCACCGCGTCGGCGGCCTGGCCGACACCGTCCGCGACTTTACCGATACGGCCCTGGCCAGCGGTGAGGCCACCGGTTTCCTCTTCGAGCATGCCGACCCGGAGGGGCTGAACTGGGCGCTGCAACGTGCTCTGGCCCTCTACCAACGGCCACGCAAGTGGCGACAGCTGCAGAAGAACGGCATGGCGCTGGACTTCAGCTGGGCGCGCAGTGCAGCACGCTATCGCGCGCTCTACCAGACACTCAAGGCGCAAGGTCACGGCTAACTCTCCCGCATCGGGAGAGACGTCCCCCCCCATTCAGGTTATAATGAGCGGCTTTGTGTCACTGCACCGGACCGGCATTGCCCCGGACCGGCGCTACGCGGCGCGCCCGCGAAAGGTAAGAACAACAGGTAGCCTTGACCATGACTGCGAACAGCGACAAGCAACTTCGAGCCCGAGTAAAACTGTTCGGCAACCTGCTCGGCAGGGTGCTGGAGAAACAGGCCGGTAAAGATGTACTGGATGCCGTCGAGACCCTGCGCAAGGGCTATATCAACCTGCGCAAGGCCGATAACGAGCGCAAGCGCCAGACTCTCAACCGTCTGATCGAAGGCCTGGAGCCCGAAAGCCTCAACCACGTGGTGCGCGCCTTCAGCCTCTACTTCAGCCTGGTGAACATCGCCGAGGAGGCCTACCAGCACCGCGAGCGCCGTCGCCTGGTCAGCTCTGGCCGTCCGCTGTGGACCGGCTCCTTCGACTCGGTACTGCGTGAATTCCACAAGGCCGACATCCCGCTGAGCGAGCTTCAGGGCGTACTCGACCGCCTCGCCTACATGCCGGTGTTCACCGCCCACCCCACCGAGGCCAAGCGCCGCACTGTGATGGAGAACCTGCGCCGCATCTTCGTCATCAGCGAACAGCTCAACGACCTGCGACTGGGTCGAGAGGCACGTGACGAGATCACCCGTCACCTGCAGAGTGAGATCGAGATCCTCTGGCGTACCGACGAGGTACGCTCCAGCAAGCCGGCAGTCCGTGACGAGATCAAAAACGGCCTCTTCTACTTCCGCGAATCGCTGTTCGACGCGGTACCCGAGGTTTACCGTAACCTGGAGAAGGCAGTGCGCCGTGTCTACGGTCCCGACAGCGAGATCAAGGTGCCCAACTTCTTCCGCTTCGGCTCCTGGATCGGCGGTGACCGCGACGGCAACCCCTTCGTCACCCACGACACGACTATCGAGGCGGTGCGCATGCACCAGCGCGAGGTGGTGCGCATGTACATGCGCCGGATCACCGACCTGAGCCACGTGCTGACCCACTCCAGCCGTCTCTGCACCCCCAGCGAGGCGTTCACCGCCGGACTGGAGAAGGACGAGCAGCTCTGCCCCGAGGCCTTCAGCAGCAAACCGCACCGCTTTGCCACCGAACCCTACCGTCGCAAGCTCTACCTGATGCGTCACCGCATGCGCCTGACCCTCAACAACATCGAGGCACGCATGGAGGGGGGCAACGTCGCGCTCTATCACAACGCCTACGCCGACGAACAGCAGTTCCTCGACGACCTTTACGCCATTCGCGACTCGTTGAAGAGCCACGGAGATGCCAACGCCGCCGACGGCGACCTGCGCGACCTCATTCACCTGGGCGAGACCTTCGGTTTCCACCTGGTGCATCTGGATGTGCGCCAGGAGTCGACCCGCCACAGCGATACCGTGGCTGCCATCCTCGCCGCCCAGCCCAAGCCCATCGACTACAACAGCCTGGACGAGAAGCAGCGCCTGGAGCTACTCGGCCGCCTGATCGAGGACGAGCCGCTGGTGATCGACAAGAGCGCCCTGGCCGAGGAGCTGGCCGAGTGCATCACCGTCTTCGAGACCATGGCCCAGCTACGCGAGGAGGTGAGCGGCGAGGCCTTCGGCGCCTACGTCATCTCCATGACCCATGCCGCCAGCCACATCATGGAGGTGATGCTGCTGGCCCGCCAGGCCGGCCTGGCCGGTCGCGATGCCGACGGCGAGTGGTTCTGTAACATCGAGATCTCGCCGCTGTTCGAGACCATCGAGGACCTGGCCCACATCGAGCCGGTGATGAGCGCGCTGCTCGACAACCCGGCCTACGGAGCCTTGCTCAAGGCCTCCGGCAACACCCAGGAGGTGATGCTGGGCTACTCCGACTCCTGTAAGGACGGTGGCATCCTCGCCTCCGCCTGGAACCTCTACAAGGCACAGCGTCGCATCACCGAAATGGCCGCCGAGCGCAACTTCGAGATCCGCCTGTTCCACGGCCGCGGCGGTACCGTCGGCCGCGGTGGCGGCCCCACCCACGAGGCGATCCTCTCGCAGCCGGCCGGTACCGTGCACGGCGAGATCAAGTTCACCGAACAGGGTGAGGTGCTCTCCTACAAGTACAGTAACCACGAGACCGCCGTCTACGAGCTGACCATGGGCGTCTCTGGTCTGCTCAAGGCCAGCCGCTGCCTCATCGACCCACCCAAGGCTGACAACCCGGCCTATCTGGAGACCATGGAGTCGCTGGCGGCCGAAGGCGAGAAGGCCTACCGTGGCCTGACCGACAACACCTCGGGTTTCCTCGACTACTTCTACGAGGCCACCCCGGTCAGCGAGATCGGCCTGCTCAACATCGGCTCGCGCCCCTCGCACCGCAAGAAGGGCGACCGCTCCAAGGGCTCGGTGCGCGCCATCGCCTGGGTCTTCGGCTGGGCCCAGTCGCGTCACACCATCCCCGCCTGGTACGGCATCGGCAGTGCCCTGGACGAGCGCGTGGGCGGTGACCGCGCGGGCCTGCTGCAGCTGCAGCAGATGTACCAGGAGTGGCCCTTCTTCCGCGCCCTGCTCAGCAACATGCAGATGGCGCTGTTCAAGGCTGACATGGAGATCTCCTCCGAGTACGCCGAACTGTGTCTGGACCCGCAGGTGGCCCAGAACATCCACGGCACCATCAACCGCGAGTACAGCAGTGCAGTCGAGGGTATCCTCGGCATCGCCCAGCTCGACGGACTGATGGAGGAGACCCCGTCCCTGGCCCTCTCGCTCTCGCGCCGCAACCCCTATCTGGACCCGCTCAACCATATCCAGATCACCCTGCTCAAGCGTACCCGCAACGAACAGCTGAGTGATGAGGAGCGCGACCGCTGGACCGAGCCGATGCTGCGTACCATTAACGCCATCGCCAACGGCATGCGCAACACCGGTTAACGGTGCTGCGCAAGGCAATAAAAAAGCCCGGCTGAAGCCGGGCTTTTTTATTGGATATCCGTTGGTTAGCTTAGGCC
>JBFFRO010000141.1:0-5152 GCA_041572995.1 Thiohalomonadaceae bacterium | reverse complement strand
GCTGATTATGCTCGCCCCCTGGCCCGCGCAGATGCGCACCGTCTACGGTGACCACCAGCGTTTCTACGACACCTACTTCAGTCAGTACCCCGGCTACTACTTCAGTGGCGACGGTGCACGCCGCGACAAGGACGGCTACTATTGGATCACCGGACGCATGGACGATGTCCTCAATGTCTCCGGTCACCGCATGGGTACCGCTGAGGTGGAATCGGCGCTGGTGCTGCATGAGGCGGTAGCCGAGGCGGCGGTGGTCGGATTTCCCCACGACATCAAGGGCCAGGGGATCTACTGCTACGTCACCCTGGTCAGCGGTGTCGAGCCCAGCGATGAGCTCAAGGCCGAGCTGGTCAAGCAGGTGCGAACCGAGATTGGTCCCATTGCCTCGCCCGACGTCATCCAGTGGGCTCCGGGCCTACCCAAGACCCGCTCAGGCAAGATCATGCGCCGCATCCTGCGCAAGATTGCCGAGAATGAGCTGGGGAATCTGGGCGATACCTCCACCCTCGCCGACCCCTCAGTGGTCGATGACCTGATCAGCAACCGCGCGGTCAAGTAGCGCCGCAGCGATGCAGAGCCGGGAAAAGGGCCGCAACAGTCCGCTCACCCTGGTGACCGGCTGGCTCGGTCGTCAGATCATGAGGGTGCTCTACTATCAGGTAGAGCTGACCCTTTTTCTGGGCCACGCCCTGCGTGACTGGCGCCGCCACAGTAGCCTGCTCAATCGTGCTACCTACCGCTCACTGGTCAGTCAGCTCATCTTTACCGGTATCGACGCCCTGCCCACCATCACCCTGCTCTCGTTGGCAGTCGGCCTGAGCATCACCGCCCAGCTGATCCTGATGGTTCAGGTGTTCGGCTCCACCACCGATGTGGTCAATCTGCTGAGCAACCTGGTGGCCCTTGAACTGGGCACCCTGCTCACGGCCATCGTCCTCATCGGTCGTTCCGGCTCGGCCATCGCGGTTGATCTGGGCAACATGAAGCTGCGCGGCGAGGTGGAGTCGCTGGAGCTGCTTGGCATTAACGTCAATCACTTCTTTATCACCCCGCGCGTGCTCGGCACGACCATCGCCCAGCTGGTGCTGGCGGTCTACTTTTCGGTGCTCTCGGTGGTCTCCGGGGTGATCTTCTCGGCAATGCTGGTCAGCGGTGGCTACCTCAAGTACCTCACCGAAATCCCGCTCGCCTTCGACCCCCTACTGCTGTTCCTGTTTATCGGCAAGAACCTGGCCTTCGGCATGCTCATCGGCACCGTTGCCTGCTATCACGGCCTGCGGGTGGCCCACTCGGTCACCGAGGTGCCGCAGCAGACCCAGAAGGCCATCGTCAACGCCCTCTCCCTAGTCTTCATTATCGATGGCCTGCTTGCGGTGGGCATGCGGGTATGATGATCGAGGCCCTTGCCGCCCTCCCCTGGGGCAATGAAAGCGCCACCCCCCTGGACTGGAGCTTTGATGGCGGCGCCACCATCCTCATCGGCCCGAGCCGGCAGCTCTGTCGTAATTACCTGCGCCTGCTCGGCGGTGTCGACTCGCCTGCCGAGGGCGGTGTGACCCTACTCGGGCGCGACATGCGAGATCTGCCGATTGAGCAGTGGCGCGAGCTGCGTACCGAGGTGGGCTTTGTCAGCCACGGCGCCCCCCTGCTCTCGGTACTCAACGGCCGTGACAATGTCATGTTGCCGCTGCTCTATCACCGGCGCATGCTGCGTGAGGAGGCGCAACAGCAGGCGCAGGCCGTGCTTGAGAGTCTGGGCTTTCGTGCCGATGGGGGGCTTCTACCCGCCTATTACAGCGAGTTACAGCGACTGCAACTGGCCATCGCACGCTCTCTGGTGATGGGGCCGCGACTGCTAATGCTGGAGTCACTGCCCATCGATCCGGAGTGCCCGGAACGTGAGTCGATGCTGGACTTCCTGCGCGATTGGAAGAACCATGCAGGACTGCTGCTGGCAACCGATAATCTCTATTTCACTAAATACCTGGCCGACGCTATCCTGTTCATCGACACTGATGGTGTGACTAGCTTCGATAGCTGGAGTGCTTTTCTCGATAGCGAGTCGATACCTGTGCAGCGCTACCTTGAACATCGCCGCGAACAGATGCAGATATTCTGAATATGGAAGAAGAACGCAAACGGGTCCATTACATCCACCGTATCAGCTACACCTTTCAGGAGCGGCTGGTTGGTGCCTTTGTGCTCGCCTCGCTGATCTTCATCTTCGGCCTGATCTTCATCAATAGCCGCACCGCCCACCTGTTCGAGGAGCCAATCCACTATCACGCCTTCCTCGCCAACGCCGAGGGAATCTCCAGCGAGACGCTGGTGAAGATCTCTGGTATCGAGGTGGGCCGGGTCGCCGACATGGATATCGCCGCCGACCATCGCATCCATCTCGACCTTATCGTCTACGAGCGCTATCACGACCTGGTTCGCGGTGACTCCAAGGCGGCCGTCGGCAAGCTCTCGGTGCTGGGGCGTACCGCCATCGAGATCACCGCCGGCAGCCCCGAACAGCCCATCCTCCCTGGCGGCTCGGTCCTGGAGGTCGATGAGCCGATGTCGATGGACGAACTGCTGGCCCGCCTCACACCGGTGGTTGAGGCAGTGGAGACCAGTGTGCAACGCATCGCCCAGCTGCTGGAGGTGGTCGAGCCGGAGGCCATCGACCGCGGTATCGATGATTTCGTCGCCACCAGCGCCAACCTGAAGGCCATTACCGAGCGTATTGCTCAGGGTGAGGGCGCCTTGGGCATGGCCGTTAGTGACCAGCGCTTCCGCGACGACCTGCAGCGGGCCATGGGCGCCATGGGCGACACTCTGGAGCAGACCGTCGCCCGCTTGGAGCAACTGCAGCCGGTACTGGCCAACGCCGAGCCCATCAGCGACGGACTGCGTGACAGCAGTAAGGAGATGCCCCTGCTGCTGGCCGAGGGGCGTGAGTTACTGGGCAAGCTCAACCTGATGAGCGACGAGGTGACCCTGGAGATGCGCGAGTTCCCCGAACTGGTGCAGCGCATGAAGGTGTTGATGGAGCGCACCGACCGCCTGCTCGACGGTCTTAGTCGCACCTGGCCCTTTGGCTCGGCCGAGGAGCAGCAGCGTCGTCGCCTGCTGGAGCCGCGCCAATGAGATGGTTCATCCTCCTCCCGCTACTGCTGTGGCTCGCAGCCTGCTCCTCCCTGCCCGACTCGCGCCCCACCGCCGTGCGCGATGCCGAGCAGTTGCTTTTCCAGGGAGTGGATGCCTTCGAGGAGAACGATTTCCACCGCGCCGGCGAGTACTTCGCCCGGGCCCTCGACGCCTACCGCTCCATAGACGACAGCGAGGGGCAACTGATCGCCCACCTCAACCTGCTGGAGACCGCCCTGATCAGTCGGCGCCTGAGCTTTGCCGACAAGCAGCTGGAGGCAGCGCAGCGCGTGCACGATCGTGGCGACACTGAAAAACACTACCAGCGACGGATCGTTCTTCTATATGCCCGCCTCTACACTCTCCGCGGTGAACGAGAGATGGCTCTGGAACAGCTGGACAGGCTGCTGCCGGCGTTTGCCGAGAACAACAAACCGAAAGGGGCGATGACGGCAGTTACGCGCAGTGCCGTCACCCTGCGCACGCAGATGGCCTTTAGTGGCACGGAATCGGCTGAACGGCAACGCTGGCTGGCCCGCCTGGAGGCCTGCACCGACAGGGGTGATGTGTTCCAGAATGCTCGCCTGCTGCGCTTCCAGGCCCAGGCCGAGAGTGATCCACTGTCAGCAGAGAGCAAGCTGCGCGAGGCGCTCAGTGTTTACCGTGAACTGGCGCATCGCCCCGAACTGAGCGATACGTTGATGGAACTGGCCGAACTGCTTCGCTCTCAGGGCAGAGAGCAAGAGGCCGAGGAGATCCGGCAGCGGGCCGAGCTGGTTGAGGCCCACTATCGCCTACCGATGGACTAATCTTCGCTGCACGCTCGTCAGTTCTCCCTCAGACATCCATCCCCTTCAACCGAAATAGTCGGGCTCGTTGCCTGGCTTCCACTTGACGTTACAGCCCAAGCTCGGGATCTGCTCGGGATCAATCGGCTTACCCTTGAGCAGTGCATCGCAGGCGGCGCGCAGATCGCCACCGGTAACCGGCTCTTCGTTACGCGGGCGTGAGTCGTCGAACTGGCCGCGGTACACCAGCTTGTGCTCGGCATCGAAGAGGTAGAGATCGGGGGTGCAGGCGGCCTGGTAGGCCTTGGCCACCTCCTGGGTTTCATCATAGAGATAGGGGAAGGTGAACCCCCAGTCGTCTGCCGCCGCCTCCATCTTTTCCGGCGCGTCGTCCGGATAGTTGGCGGCGTCGTTGCTGTTAATGGCTACCACGGCGACACCCTTGGCCCGGTATTCGCGGGCGAACTCACCGAACTCCTCGCCAATGTGTTTGACGTAGGGGCAGTGGTTGCAGATAAAGGCCACTACCAGCGGTTTGCCACTGAAGTCACTGAGAGAGACGCTGCCGCCGTTAATCGGATCGGCCAGGGTGAAGTCGGGGGCCTGGGTGCCCAGTTCCAGCATGGTAGAGGGGGTACGTGCCATGATGAACTCCTGAGTGTGTTGCTTATTCGTTGTCGATGGAAATGTGTTTAAAATCGCTGGCCACCGGATGGCGACCGTCCGCCTCGGTCTCGCCAGGACGGGCCAGTTGGCAGGTGCGTAGCCCCGCCTCGCGCGCCGCCTCCAGCTCCTCGACGATATCGGAGAGGAACAGTACCTCATCCACGTCCAGACCCATCTCTGCAACAATACGGCGATAGGCCTCGGCCTCACGCTTGTTACCGATATGGGTGTCGAAGTAACCGTCAAAGAGCGGGGTGAGATCACCGAACTCGGTATGGGCAAAAAGCAGCTTTTGCGCGTAGACCGAGCCGGAGGAGAAAACATACAGCCTCAGCCCACTCTCATGCCAGGCCTTGAGCTGGTCGTAGGCGTCGGCGTAGAGGTGACCATGATAATCGCCGTTACGGTAACCAGCCTCCCACATCAGCCCCTGCAGCGACTTGAGCGGGGTCACCTTGCGGTCCTGGTCGATCCAGGACTGCATGGCCGTAATCAGTGCCTCGAGATCATCCACCGTCAGCCCCGCCTCAGCGGCCGCATCCAGCAGCAGTGCCTGCACCTGC
>JBFFRO010000140.1:0-5169 GCA_041572995.1 Thiohalomonadaceae bacterium | reverse complement strand
TGGAGGCGGCGGGAATCGAACCCGCGTCCGCAAGCCCTCCGCCCTCGGCTCTACATGCTTATCCCGATCATTGTTTTAACCGGCAGCAACCCAACGGGCGGGGCCCACTGACGGCGAGTTCGGTAGAGTTTTAGCGAGTCGACCCCGAACAAGCGTCATCGCGATCCTGTGAGAGATGACCCCCGGAAACCCAAGCGCACAGGCACGGCCCTGGACCGGAGGGCACCCTACTGGGGTTTAAGCAGCGAGTGCGTAGTTGTCGTCGTTGGCAACTATAAGTTTTGCAGATGGATTTACGAGGTATTCTGCACCTCGGCATGCACCTCGGGTTTCGCAACCCACGTCGAAGCCAGATCGCCCCCGATTCAGTACTTTGATAGTTTAACGGCGGGAAGGTTCCCTGTCACCGGAAGTTTGTGCCTTGGCGGCTATTCGCCGCCCTAGCCGTGCTTGAGCACCCGCTGTTTCTCGCGCTTCCAGTCGCGCTCCTTGAGGCTGGCGCGCTTGTCGTGGCTCTGTTTGCCCTTGGCCAGGCCGATCTCCACCTTGGCGCGGCCGCGGTGCCAGTACATGGCCAGGGCGATGAGGGTGTAGCCCTTGCGCTCGACCGCGCCGAGCATTTTGTCGATCTCCTCGCGGTGCAGCAGCAGCTTGCGCACCCGGGTTGGGTTGGGCTGGATGTGGGTGGAGGCACTGAGCAGCGGGCTGATGACGGTGCCGCTCATCCAAGCCTCACCGTTCTTGATAAAGACATAGGAGTCCACCAGCTGGCATTTGCCGGCGCGCAGGGACTTGACCTCCCAGCCCTCCAGGGCGAGGCCCGCCTCGATCTTCTCCTCGATGAAGTAGTCGTGGCGCGCCTTCTTGTTGAGGGCGATGGTGCTGCTGCCGGACTTCTTCTTGTCTTTGCTCTTTGCCATGGCGGGCATTATAGGGGATGGCGCAGGCGCTGGGTATGGTCCGGCGGTTGAGATAGCGGGGCGGATGGCCGAAAATGCGGGCTATCCAAATAAGAATGAGCGGGGGAGTGTGTCGATGTCGGAGCAGCGTGAATCCTTGCACGGGCAGTGGTCGGGGCGCTGGGCCTTTATCCTGGCGGCGACCGGCTCGGCGGTGGGTCTGGGTAACATCTGGAAGTTTCCCTACATCACCGGCGAGAACGGCGGCGGCGCCTTTGTGCTGGTCTACCTGCTCTGTATCGCCGCCATCGGCATTCCGGTGATGATGGCTGAGGTGATGCTGGGTCGTCGCGGTCGCCGCAGCCCGATCAACACCATGCGCCACCTGGCCGACGAGGAGGGGCGCCACGGCATCTGGCGCTACCTGGGCTGGTCCGGCGTGGTTGCCGGTTTCCTCATCCTCTCCTACTACTCGGTGATTGCCGGCTGGGCCCTGGCCTACACCTTCCGCAGCGGCGGCGGGGTGTTCGAGGGGGCGACCGCCGATGGCGTCGCCGCCATCTTCAGCGGCTTTGTCAGCGACCCAGAGCGGTTGCTGGCCTGGCACTCCATCTTTATCGTCATGACCATGGCGGTGGTGGCCCGCGGCGTGCGTGGCGGCCTGGAGAAGGCGGTGCGTTTCCTGATGCCGGCGCTCTTCGTTCTGCTGGTGGTGATGGTGGGCTATGCCATGAACACCGACCACTTCAGCGAGGGGCTGGCCTTCCTCTTCACCCCCGACTTCTCCAAGCTCAGTCAGGAGGGGGTGTTGACCGCCATGGGCCACGCCTTCTTCACCCTCAGCCTCGGCATGGGCGCGATCATGGTCTACGGCTCCTACCTGCCGAAGAAGGTCTCCATCGTTCGGACCACCTTTGCCATCGCCGGCATGGATACCCTGGTGGCGCTGCTGGCGGGCATGGCCATCTTCCCCATCGTCTTCGCCAACGGCCTGGAGCCGGGGGCGGGGCCGGGGCTGATCTTCCAGACCCTGCCCATCGCCTTCGGCCACATGCCCATGGGCACCTTCTTCGGTACACTGTTCTTCGTGTTGCTGGTGTTTGCCGCCTGGTCCTCGGCCATTTCGCTGATCGAGCCGATGGTTGCCTGGATGGTGGAGAATCACGGCATGAGCCGTATCCGCGCCGCCTTCTGGGCCGGGCTGATCACCTGGCTGCTGGGGATTGGCACCATCTTCTCCTTCAATATCTGGTCCGGCGATGAGTTCAAGCTCTTCGGTCTCAACTTCTTTGAGCTGATGGACTACCTTACCGCCAATATCATGCTGCCCCTGGGCGGCCTGCTCATCGCCGTGTTCGCTGCCTGGTATATGCGTGAGCAGACCAGCCGCGATGAGCTGGCGCTGGATGGCACCGGCTACGATGCCTGGCGTTTCCTGGTCCGCTTTGTCACCCCTGCCGGGGTGGTGGTGGTTTTCCTTAAAGCCATTGGAGTGATTTGAGCTTCATGCCCTCGATTAGTAAAAGCGCGCTGGTCCCTTTCAGTGCCGAAGAGATGTTCAACCTGGTTAATGACGTGGCCGCCTACCCGCAGTTCCTGCCCTGGTGCGGCGGCAGTGAGGTACTTTCGGCGAGCGAGGATGAGGTGCGGGCCTCGGTGGAGATTGCCCATGGCAGCCTGCGCAAGGCCTTTACCACGCTGAATCGCCTGCAGTACGGCAAGATGATCGAGATGCGCCTGGTGGACGGCCCGTTCAAGCAACTGGAGGGGTTCTGGCGTTTCCATGCGCTGGAGGAGCGCGCCTGCAAGGTGTCACTGGATCTGGAGTTCGAGTTTTCCAACCGTCTGGTGGGTATGGCCCTGGGGCCGGTCTTCAGTCAGATCGCCAATACCCTGGTGGACTCCTTCAGCAAGAGAGCGAGAGAGGTCTATGAATAAGGCGGAAACGATACACGTCGAGGTGGCATATGCCCGCGCCGACGAGCAGCTGATCCTGGCCATGGATGTGGAGCCGGGCACCACCCTGAAACAGGCGGTAGAACGTTCGGGGATGCTGGAGCGTTTTCCGGAGATCGACCTGGCGAAGAGCAAGCTGGGTATCTTCGGCAAGCTAGGCAAGGCCGATGCTGAGCTCAAGGCGGGGGACCGTGTTGAGATCTACCGTCCGCTGATCGCCGACCCCAAGGAGGTCCGTAAGAAGCGTGCGGCCGAGGGCAAGAAGATGAAGAAGGGGGGCGGGGAGGCCTGAGACTGCGCCTCAATCCTCCGGCGGCATGAGCCGCCGCCCCGCCTGGTACTCATCCTGGGGCAACTCGCCGCTGCGCTCGATACGTTCCACCACGCCATCGCGGAAGTAGACGGTGGCACGGTAGCGATCCAGCGTGCCGTCACCGCGCTGCATCTGGTAGAGGTAATCCCAGCGCCCGGCATGGAAGGGATCGCGCAGCATCGGGTCGCCGATGGCGAAACGCACCTGCGCCTCGCTCATCCCCACCTTCAGCTTGTCCAGTGACTCCAGCGAGACCAGGTTCCCCTGTTGCACGTCGATCTTGTGCGCGCAGCCGCCGAGCAGACCCATCAGGAGCAGGGGGGTACACAGGAAAATGATAATCTTTTGCATTTGCATTCCACGCCGGTTATGTTGCCCGGCATGATACCGCAACCGGGAGTGTGAAACGAGGTGAAGCGCAGCAGTCAGGACCTGAAGAGACTCGGCCTCAAGGCCACCCTGCCGCGGATGAAGATCCTCGAGCTGCTGGAGGCCAGTGGCGGCGCCCACCTCAGTGCCGAGGAGGTCTATCGCCAGCTCACCGACGCCGGCGAGGACGTGGGCCTGGCCACCGTCTACCGGGTGCTTACCCAGTTTGAGCAGGCGGGCCTGGTGCAGCGCCATAACTTCGAGGGCGGGCACGCGGTGTTCGAGCTGGCCGAGGGCGAGCACCACGACCATATCCTATGCGTGAAGTGCGGCAAGGTGGAGGAGTTCGTCGACGAGACCATCGAGACGCGCCAGCGCGATATCGCCACCGAGCACGGCTTCGAGATGACCGACCACAACCTCATCATCTACGGTGTTTGCAGCGACTGCCGCGAAGGCTAAGACCTTCGCGGCTGGCAATGAAAAAAGCCGGGCTTTGCCCGGCTTTTTCGTTACCGCGGCCCCTGTAAGGGCTACTTGGCCAGGGCCAGCATCTCCCAGGCGTGCGAGCGGCTCTGCTCGGTGATCTCCACGCCGCCGAGCATGCGCGCGATCTCCTCTACCCGTCCATCCTTGTCCAGCGGCTCGACCCCGGTGCGGGTCTGCTCGCCGTCGCTCTGTTTCTGAATACGGTAGTGGTGGTGGCCCTGGGAGGCCACCTGCGGCTGGTGGGTGACGCACAGCACCTGGCGGCTGCCGGCCAGGCTACGCAGCTGGCGGCCGACCATTTCGGCGACACCGCCGCCCACGCCCACATCCACCTCGTCGAAGATGAGGGTGGGGATCCCCTCCTGACCGGCGGTGATCACGGCGATGGCCAGACTGATGCGCGACAACTCGCCGCCGGAGGCCACCTTGGCCAGCGGTCGCGGCGGCTGGCCAGGGTTGGCGCTCACCTGCAACTCCACCGCCTCCAGGCCGTGGACAGAGGGCTCCTCCAGCGGCTTGAGTTCGATCACCAGGCGGCCGCCACCCATGCCCAGCTCCTGCATATTGGCTTCGACCCGCTCGGCCAGCTCGGTGGCGGCCTTGGCGCGTCCTTTACTCAGCTTGGCGGCCTGCTGCTCGTAGTCGGTGCGGGCAGCGGCGATTTCTGCCTCCAGGCCGTCGAGCCGCTCGCCGGCCTGTTGCAGCGTCTGCAGCTCGTCGCTGAGTTCCAGCAGCAGCTCGGGCAGCTCCTCGGCGGGGCGCTGGTGCTTGCGTGAGAGTTCATGGATCAGCCCCAGGCGCTCTTCCACCTCGGCCAGGCGTTGCGGGTCCAGCTCCACTTGATCCTGGTAGTGACGTAGCTCACTGGCCGCCTCGGCGGCCTGGATAGCGGCCCCCTCCACCAGTTCGGCGGCGGCGGCCAGCTTCGGGTCGATCTCCGTGAGCTCCTGCAGCTCGACGAGGGTGCGCTGCAGCAGGTCGGCCACCGCCCCCTCATCGCCCTCGTAGAGCACCTGGGCGGCGCGCTGTGCCCCCTCCATCAGCTTGCCGGCATTGGCCAGCCGGGCGTGCTCCTCATCCAGTGCAGAGAGTTCATCGACGCTGAGGTTGAGCGATTCCAGCTCCTCCACCTGGTAGCCCAGC
>JBFFRO010000139.1:0-5309 GCA_041572995.1 Thiohalomonadaceae bacterium | reverse complement strand
TCACTGGGACTCAGGGTCAGACGCCACGGCAGCTACCATGGCCTGAGCGTGAATGTGGATATGGATCTGACACCGTTTGCCCGCATCAATCCCTGCGGCTACGAGGGCATGGGGGTAACGGACCTTCGCCGCCTCGGCATCGCCCTGTCGCCCGAGCAGGTAGGTGAGCAGCTGGCGCAAAAGCTGGGCCTCTCACTGGGGCTTGAACTCCTGGCTGAATAAAAAAACGCCCGCAATAGCGGGCGTTTTGTATGCCGATGGAGAGTCTGGCTTATTTAACAATCTCGACCATATACTCCACCGCCGCACGAATATCCCCATCGCTGCAATCGACGCAGGCGCCACGCGGCGGCATCGGCGGCTTGCCGGTGATAACGGTAGCGGTCAGGGCATCGATGCCCTTTTCGATGCGCGGTCCCCAGGCGGCCTTGTCGGTGATCAGCGGGGCACCCATCAATCCCTTGATGTGACAGGCCTTGCACGAACCTTCATAAACGGTTTGGCCGTCGGCCTGGGCGCTGAGCGGGCCCATCATCAGTACGACGATGGCGAAAGTACTAAAAATCGATTTCATGCGGCTACTCCGGGGTTTATTGAACGGCGTCGATCATGTACTGCACGCCGGCACGGATATCATCATCCGAACAGTCTTCGGGTTTGCAGCCGCCGCGCGGGGGCATCACACTTATTTTCCCATCCGGTGCGGTGGTCATTTTCCCTTCCAGAGCATGGGTCATCAGCACCTCGACACCCTGCTCGATCCGCGGCCCCCAGGCCGCCTTGTCACCGAACTTGGGGGCACCCAGCAGGCCGGTGCGATGGCAGCCACTACAGACATTATCGTAGACCTGTTTCCCGGTGAGCGCGAGACTCTCACCAGCGCCGACGATCGCGAACAAGGCAAAGAGACGGGTGATAAAACCTTTCATGCAGTGACTCCGTTTGCAGTACCGGTGTTCAGTGCGACGACGCGACGCCGCACTCCTTTACGACTTCGAATATGCCCCAGCCGTAACCCCCGGGCAACACTTTTCGTGCGCGATAAAAAAAACCCCGGTCGGCCTTGCGGCCGCCGGGGCTTACTGACGATGAAGCGCGCTTACTTGGCAGCGTCCATCATGTACTGCACGGCGGCGCGCAGCTCATCGTCGCTGCAGCCTGCGGGATCAGAGGCAGGCTTGCAGCCGCCGCGCGGAGGCATGGGCGGCTTGCCGGTCATCACGGTGGAGACCAGGGCATCGATACCCTTGGCAATGCGCGGACCCCAGGCGGCCTTGTCACCGAACTTGGGGGCACCAAGGACGCCGACCAGGTGACAGCCCTTGCAGGTACCCATGTAAACCTCTTCACCGGTCTTGGCAAAGGCGGCAGAGCTGCTGAGCAGGGCCAGGGCGGCGGCAGTGATGGTGAGCTTTTTCATCGTCAAAATCTCCGTAGGGTTGAGATAGTTATACAAATCAGTTTACCGCATCGAGCATATACTGCACGGCAGCGCGCAGGTCGCTCTTGCTGCAATCGATGCAGCCACCCAGAGGCGGCATCGGGGCCTTACCCGCCAGCACGGTTTCCAGCAGGCCATCCACTCCCTTGGCTATACGCGAACTCCAGGCCCGCTTATCGCCAATGACCGGTGCGCCGGCAATCCCCATCAGATGACAGCTACGGCAGGTACCAGCGAATACCGCTTCACCGCTAGCGGCGAGGATGGGAGTGCTATTGAGACCGAGGAGAAGAACAAGGGAGGACAGAAACGGCTTCATTCAGGTACTACGCTCCATCTGGGGCCTCAAGGCCATTCATAAGAATAACCTAATATACCAGAAGATTTTGACGGTGTCCCTATCAAGAATAGGGAATCAGGATGAGTTGAAACTTAAGTTGAAGGGGGGCGCCGGCCAGTAGGCGCTACTGCCGGCCCTCATAGAGGACGCGCCAGCCGTCATCGGCACGGCTGAGGTAGAGGCGCTTGTGCATGTCGCTCTGGAAGTTGTTGGAGTCGTAGCGCTGGCGGAAGTTGGCCACCGCCATCATGCGCCCCTCGGCATCCGCCTCGGGGTAGATATAGAGGGAGAGCTCACTAAGCGCGACCCGTTGGTATTTCTTGAATTTGGCGATGCGACGCTTGCGCTCGGACCAGCTCTCCAGGTTGTGTTTACCGCTCCAGAAGCCGCTGTCGTAATGGCTGAGATAGGCCTCGACATCGCCCCCGGCCCAATCCTCGCGCCAGCCCTCCACCGCCTTGAGCAACTCACGGCGCTGCGCCTGCCAGGCCTCCGGCTGCAGCCACTCGGCACGTTCAGTGACGATGATGGGGGTGGTGCCCGGGCGCAGGTACTGGCTGACCCGGCTGAGATCGAGATTCGGCAGTACCACACAGCCCTCGCTGTCCAGCGGCGGGCGACTGTAGTAGACCCGCTCGGTGCCGTGCAGCCAGATGCCGTCACCGGTCTTGCCCAGGCGGCGGTCCCACTCGTTGGGGTAGTTCATCGGCCAGGCACCGATACCGTACTTGTCCGGCAACTGCTCGTCGGGGATGTGGCGAGTGATGAAGTAAACCCCCTCCGGGGTGCGCAGGTCGCCGCGGATCTGCTTATCCCCCTCCAGCTTGCCGGTGGAGACGTAGTAGTCACGTACCAGCTCCGGCACGCCCTCTTCGCCGCGACGGTAGAGATAGAGACGGTGGCTGGACTTGTCCACCAGCAGGGCCGTCTCCACCGGCCCGCCCAGTAGCAGCAGCGCACGCGGCAGCAGCCCCTGACGGGGGCCCGCATCGAAGGAAGCGAGATAGGCATTGAGCCGGGTATCGGCCTCGGTACGCAGGCGTGCCAGCTCGGCGGCAGCCTCCGGGTCGGCCAGCAGCGCCCCCTCACCGATATCGCTAATGGTGTGGGAGCGGGCCAGCATCAGGTCACCCTGAATCAGGTGCGCAAGGTGGAATTTAGGCGCACGGCGGGTGAGCCCCTGCAGTTCCTCCAGGGCACCGTCCAGGTCACCCCCCTTGAAGCGCAGCAGGCCCTTGAGCAGGCTGGCCTCCAGGTCCTCGGGGTCGCGCTCCAGGCGGGCATCCAGGTCGGCCAGGGCCCTCGGGTAGAGGCTGTCCATATCGGTGCGCAGCCCGCTGACAGCCAGCGAGGCCGCGGGAACGATGGCGCCCGAAGCAACATCACCCGGACTACCCTGGGCAGTAAAGAGCGCGGCGGAGGCGAACAGCAGGGCCGCAATGCCCGCGGCCCCCACCCCCAGCTTTTTGCCCGATATCATCGCTCCCGAGTACCCCCGTTCAATCCTTCAACACCGCGATGGTGCGCTCAGCAACGATCCGCCAGGCACCCTCCGCGTCCCGCCGCAGGTCAAAACGCTTGCGGCTGTAGTCACTGTAACGGTCTGAAGTATAACGCTGTTTTACTATCACCCGCATCCCGTCAGTACGTGCCTTGAACTCCCAGCCAGCCAGCTCAACGCGGATCCAGGCGGGGGCCGCCAACTTCTGTCGACGCGAGGCGGCCCAGGCCTCGCGGCCCCCCTCACGCGGGACATACTCCCCGGCATAGGCGGCCAAGTAGGCCTCCACATCCTGTGCCGACCAGGCCGCCGCCCAGGCCTCAAGTGCGGCACGGACCTGCTGCTGCTCCGACTCAGGTTTGACCACCACCTCGGGTCCGGCCACCACCTCGGGTCCGGCCACCACCTCGGGCTCGACCACCAGCTCGGGCTCGACCACCAGCTCGGGCTCGACCACCAGCTCGGGCTCGACCACCAGCTCGGGCTCGACCACCACCTCGGGCTCGACCACCACCTCGGGCTCGACCACCACCTCGGGCTCGGCCACCATCTCGGGCTTGGGCATCGGCTCTGCACTCGCCACCACCAGCGGCTCGGCGTCCACCTGCCCCTGGGCGGGCAGCGTCATCGCCTCCACGGTACGCAGGGCGGGACGCCCCTCCCCCTCGAGTGGCAAGGCTCGGGCATAGGCGCGGCGGGCAATGGCGAGGTTGAGACTGGAGAGGTTATCGTAGACCGCGGCATAGGCGGGGTCGGCACGCAGTGCCTGCTCCAGCACGGCCCGCGCCTCCTCCAGGCGACCACCAGCGGCATAGAGGGCAGCGAGGTTGTTATAGGGCTCGGGACGGGCAGGATAGTCAGCGATCAGTGCCTGCAGCAGGGATTCGGCCTCGGCCTCACGCCCCTCCCCGGCCAGCTCAAGGGCCTGACGCAGGCGCACCTCGGCCTCCGCCGTCGCCTGCGGCGATGCGACCAGGCTCAGCAGCAGGAGCGTGACGGCGGCCCCCCTCTTCAGCATGTTTTCACCCGTTTTCACCGCGGATCACGTCCACCTTATGCAAATCAGCCGCCGATTATAGCGGTCGCGGAGGATCGGTTAAACCGATGCCAGCCCCTCCCCTCGCTTTACGTGTTTGCAGCTTCGCCAATAGCTCTTACAATCAAACCAATGAGTACTGTGATAAAAGGCCCACGATGAAGCACGACACGACAGCCACCGAGCGCATGGAACGGCTCATCGACATCGGCATCGCCCTCTCCTCAGAGAAGAACACCCCGCGACTGCTGGAGCAGATCCTGCTCGGGGCCAAGGCCATCACCGCCGCCGACGGCGGCACCCTCTACTCGGTACTGGAAGACGGCACGGTGCGCATGGAGATCATCCGCACCGACTCGCTGGACTTCGCCATGGGTGGCACCACCGGGGTGGAGATCCCCTTCCCCCCCATCCCACTGTTCAACGAAAACGGTGAGGCCAACCTGCATAACGTGGTCACCTCGGCGGTACACAAGGACATCATCATCAACATCCCCGATGCCTACCACTACGAGGGTTACGACCTCTCCGGCCCCCGCGCCTTTGACCAGAAGACCGGCTACTACTCCAAGTCCTTCCTCACGGTACCGATGAAAAACCATGAGGGGGACATTATCGGCGTGCTGCAGCTGCTCAACGCCCAGGATGAGGAGGGGGCCATCATCCCATTCAGTGAGGAGGCCCAGCGACTGACCGCCTCGCTCGCCTCGCAGGCGGCCATCGCCCTGACCAACCAGCGTCTCATTGCCGACCTCAAGGAGCTGCTGGAGTCCCTGATCAAGCT
Source organism: Thiohalomonadaceae bacterium (assembly GCA_041572995.1). Lineage (GTDB taxonomy): Bacteria > Pseudomonadota > Gammaproteobacteria > Thiohalomonadales > Thiohalomonadaceae > JBFFSW01. Next base: position 207 of record JBFFRO010000139.1, on the reverse strand, counting down.
GGTGGCGGACGCGATCGACGAAAAGTCCCCCTACACCGGCGGCCACTGCCGCCGCGTGCCGGTGATCACCATGCTGCTGGCCGATGCCGCCGCGCGGGTCACCCAGGGCCCGCTGGCCAATTTCCGCATGAGTGACGATGACCGCTACGAACTGGAGATCGCGGCCTGGTTGCACGACTGCGGCAAGATCACCACCCCCGAATACGT
>JBFFRO010000138.1:0-5362 GCA_041572995.1 Thiohalomonadaceae bacterium | reverse complement strand
CTGCCACTGCGCCAGCGACGCCGGTTGGGCGAGACGGCGGCGCCACTGGTCGAGCAGCTCGACGAAGTGGCACAGCTGACCCAGCCACGGCGCCTCACTGCCCTCAATATCCGCATAGGGAGCGATCCCCTGATAGAGGCCGGCATGGGGGGGCATGGCGTAGCCGAGCAGCAGACGCTCCAGGCCGAAGGCCCAGCTGTTCTCGCCATCGCCGGGCAGCCCCAGCGTCTCGCGCTGCTTGCCATCCACGCCCCAGCGGATGCCGCTCTCGGCCACCCATTGGCGGATACGCTCAAGTGCTCCCTCGTCCAGCCCCAGGCGACGGGCGACCGCGGGCAACTCCAGCCAGGCCATCACCACCGGGGCCTCGAAACGCGCATCAGGCAGAAGCAGCCACTCCAGCAGGCTCTCCACTAGCGGCTGCTCGGCGGCACTACCGGTACCGACGCTGTAGGGGATGTGGCGCTCGACAGGTGCGGCGCCGAAGACCGCCTCGATATAGGGCGCGTAGACACCGATATCGGGGGCGGCGATCAGGACCTCGTCGGGGCTCAGGTCGGGAATAGTTTCGAACAGCCCCAGCAGGCTGTCGTGCAGTACCTGTATCTCGCGCATCGCGCCGTGACAGGCGTGGATGCGGATGGAGGCGGCCTCATCTTCGTTGAGCACTCGCCGCTCCAGCCCCTCGCCCCGCGACTGCAGGTGGAGGATGTCTCCCTGCAGCGAGGCCAGCAGCCCGCCCTCTTCCGGCGCCTCGTCAAAGTGCTCAATCTCATCGGCGGGGTAACCCTGCCAGAGCTCGATGAAATCCCGTGCCGGTCGTCCCATGGAGGCGAGCAGCGGGTTGCCGACCAGATAGAGTTCACTGACATCCTCACGCCCGGCCCGTGTCCAGCGCTCGCGCAGCTTGGCCAGCTCGCGCTCGGAGACGATGTCGCCCCAGTAGTTGACGCTGGGGTTGAGGATAAAGAGGTGAAGGTCGATGTGCTCTGCAAGCAGCGCCAGCAGTTCGATATAACCCGGGGAGAGCGAGGCGACGCAAAACAGGCTGATGCGCTCCGGGAGATCGGTGGCGCGAAAACCTTCGCTTTTCAGGCTGTCCTGAAAGGTGTCGAGCAGCGCCGCCCAGTGGGGCAGTGTGGCCTGCTCGCGCATGGCCCGCCACAGCCGGGCCTGCCATTGCTCATCTTTGCCGCGCTCCCACTCACGGACCATCCTGGGACGGTAGATGAGATATTGGTCGAACAGCTCGGCGATGCGGCGGGCCAGTTGGTAGCCCTTGAGTTCGATATCACCTTCGCCCAGGTAGTGGGCAATAGCCTCGAAGCCGGGCTCCTCCTTGAGGGCGGGCAGCAGCGTGAGGGACTGCCACAGCAGGGTCTCGCGATCATAGCCCACTGCCAACCCCTTACCACCCAGCTGTCCCTCGAGCAGGCGCCAGATAAAAGCAGCCGGCAGGGGGAAGTCGATATTGGCGGCGATGCCCTGCTTGCGTGCAATGGCCTGCGAAAGCCAGCGCGCCATGCCCCGCTCCTGAACCACGATCACCTCGCCCTGCAGGGGCGATGAGAGCGGTTGTTCGAGCACGCCAGCGAGTGCCTCGAACAGGGTCTCGCAGCGGTTGCCATGGTGAATATGCAGCATCCGCGCAGGATAGCATTTTGGCGAACACGGAAAACAAAAAAGGGCGCCGTAGGCGCCCTTTTCTATCGTACTATTTCTGGAGGCTGGACCCGGAGTCGAACCGAGGTACACGGATTTGCAATCCGCTGCATAGCCACTCTGCCATCCAGCCAGAAAACGTTGCTCCGAGGTGCCACCCTCAGAAGAAAAAACCCCGACGTAGTGCCGAGGTTTTTGCTATTTGGAGCGGGAAACGAGATTCGAACTCGCGACCCCAACCTTGGCAAGGTTGTGCTCTACCAACTGAGCTATTCCCGCCTCGAAAACGCCGCCTATTCTAACCTCGGCGGCCATTATGTCAACAGTTGATTTAACTTTTTTTGCTGATGACCGGCCATGCGGCACGCAGATAAATGACCATGGACCACAGGGTCAGGGCGGCGGCAATGTAGAGCAGGACGACGCCGGGACCGATGCTGGAAACCCCGGCAAAGGGCTGCTGGTAGATGAGCAGCAGCAGCGCCAGCAGCTGGGCGCTGGTCTTTACCTTGCCCACCCAGTTGACGGCCACGGTGGCGTGCGCGCCGAGCTCTGCCATCCACTCGCGCAGGGCGGAGATGGTGATCTCGCGGCCGATGATCACCGCCGCCGGCAGCGTCAGCCAGATGTCGGCGTACTCACTGGGGTTCTCCCCCACCAGCAGTACCAGGGCGGTAGTGACGATCAGCTTGTCGGCCACCGGGTCGAGGAAGGCACCGAAGTTGGAGACCTCGCCCAGGCGACGAGCGAGGTAGCCATCCAGCCAGTCGGTGAAGGCGGCCACGGCGAAGACCAGCGCGGCGGCGGATTTGGACCACTCCACCGGCAGGTAGAAGAAAAGGACGAAAACCGGGATCAGAAGGATGCGCAGCAGGGTAAGCACATTGGGGATGTTCAGCGGCATCAGCGCGATCCTTCTTCGCCATGAAAGGCGTCATAGATTCGTTGCGCCAGGCTGGGGCTGATTCCCTTGACCCGGCAGAGTTCCTCGACGCCCGCACGCGTCACCTCCTGCAGGCCGCCGAACTGGCGCAGCAGCGCCTGACGGCGTTTCGGGCCCAGCCCTTCGATGGCCTCCAGCGGCGATTCACGGCGCGACTTGGCGCGGCGCTGGCGGTGCCCGGTAATTGCGAAGCGGTGGGCCTCGTCGCGAACCTGTTGAATAAGGTGTAGCGCGGGGGAGTCAGCAGGCAGTATAAAGCCGGCCCCGGTGGCCGACAAGAAGAGCTGCTCCAGGCCCGGCTTGCGACTGGGGCCCTTGGCCACGCCAACCAGGGTCACCTCCACTACCTGAAGCTCGCGCAGGATCTCCTCGGCCTGGGCCAGCTGCCCCTTGCCGCCATCAATGAGCAGCAGGTCGGGGAAGCTCCCCTCCCCCTCCTTGAGACGGCGGAAGCGTCGCTCCAGCGCCTGGCGCATGGCGGCATAGTCGTCGCCGGGGGTGATCCCCTCGATGTTGAAGCGGCGGTAGTCGGACTTCAGAGGGCCGTTACTGTCGAAGACCACGCAGGAGGCGACGGTAGCCTCGCCCATGGTGTGGCTGATGTCGAAGCACTCGATACGCCGCGGTGGCTCATCGAGCCCCAGCGCCTCCTGCAGCGCCTCGAAGCGGGCCTGCAGATTGGCCTTGTGCAGCAGCTGTGCGGTGAGCGCCTGTTCGGCATTGGCGCGGGCCATCTCCAGGTAGCGCGCCCTATCACCACGCAGGCGGTGGCTGAGCTTGACCTTGCGCCCGGCTGCCTCGCCGAGGAGTTCCTGTAGCACCTCGCTGTCGTCGGTCTCGTGGCTGAGGAGGATCTCGCCAGGGATGGGGCGCACGGCCCCGCCATCGGAATCCAGGTAGTACTGGCCGAGGAAGGCCGATAGCAGCCCCGCCTCGTCCGCCTCTGCCTCGCCCCTGGGAAAGAAGGCTTTATTGCCCAGGTTGCGCCCGCCACGGATGAAGAAGACCTGAATGCAGCTGAGCCCGCCACGGCGCTCCACGGCGATCACATCCAGGTCACCGCCGCTGCCCTCAATATATTGCTGCTCCTGTACCCGGCGCAGGCTGGCGATCTGGTCGCGGTAGCGGGCCGCCTGCTCGAACTCCAGGGCGGCGGAGGCGACCTCCATACGTTCGACCAGGGCGTTGATCACCTCGGAACTGCGGCCCTGCAAAAAGAGCACCGCATGGCGCACGTCCTCCGCATAGGCCTCGGCGTCGATCAAGCCGACACAGGGGGCGGTGCAGCGCTTGATCTGGAATTGCAGGCAGGGGCGTGAGCGGTTGCGGTAGTAGCTGTTCTCACACTGGCGTACCGGGAACAGCTTCTGCAGCAGATTCATGCTCTCGCGCACTGCGGCGGCACTGGGATAGGGCCCGAAGTAGCGCCCTTTCTTGCCGCGCTTGCCACGGTGTACGCCGAAGCGCGGGAACTCGTCATCGGAGAGGACGATATAGGGGTAGCTCTTGTCGTCGCGCAGCAGCACGTTGTAGCGCGGCTTGAGCGCCTTGATGAGGTTGTTCTCCAGCAGCAGGGCCTCGGCCTCGGTACGGGTGACGGTCACCTCGATACCGCGGATACGGCTCACCATCACCCGGGTCTTGGGCGACTGGTCGGCGCGACTGAAGTAGCTGGAGACGCGGCGCTTGAGGTTGCGCGCCTTACCCACGTAGATCACCTCGCCCTGCTCATCGAGCATGCGATAGACGCCGGGACGGCTGGTCAGGGTGGCGAGAAAGGCCTTGTGATCGAAGGGGACGGTGGGGGTGTCGCTCATCGCGACGAGTATAGCGAGAGGCTCGACGAGCGCAACCGCACCGGTTGAGCCCGGTGCGGTCGTGCAACGAGGGCGGCGATCAGGCCATGCCGTCGAGCATGCCGTAGCGCATCGCCAGGCGGGTCAGTTCGGCGTCGTTACGCACGCCCAGCTTGTCGAACAGGCGCGAGCGATAGGTGCTGACGGTCTTCGGGCTCAGGCAGAGCTTGTCGGAAATGGTCTGTACCTTGTCACCCTGAATCAGCATGTAGAGCACCTGCAGTTCACGCTGGGAGAGCTTGTCGAAGGGCGAGGCATCGTTGCCGGGCAGCATGGAGAGCGCCAGTTTCTGGGCGATCTCGGGGCTGATGTAACGCTTGCCCTCGTTGACATCCTGAATCGCCTGGACCATCTCCTCGACACTAGTGCCCTTGGAGAGGTATCCCACCGCACCGGCCTGCAGCAGGCGGCTGGGGAAGGGGTCATCGGTGTGTACGGTGACGATAATCACCGGCAGCTCTGGGTCCATGGTCAGCAGGCGTCGGGTTGCCTCCAGACCACCGATACCGGGCATGCTGACATCCATCAGCACCACATCCGGACGGTTGTCTCGAACCATGGTGATGGCATCCTCACCGCTGGACGCCTCCGCCATGACCTTAATGTCCTGAACGTCGTCGAGGAGACGCTTGATCCCCGTGCGAACCAGTTCATGGTCGTCGACCAAGAGTACGTTAATCATAGGACTGTTTATCGTTATTGGTTTTTGAGTCTAGCGCCGCCTCCTGGCGGCTCCCTCGGCCCCTGCGGGCCCCGTTCCATGGTACATCGTTCTCTACTCCAGGCGGCATCCTGGTCACCTATATTGGAGACGGTCTGCTCCCTCGGCCGGTTGAAGCCCCGGAGGGATTGGCAAAACGGTCATTCAGTACCTGCACATAGCGGTCAGTGTCGCTGACTG
>JBFFRO010000137.1:0-5385 GCA_041572995.1 Thiohalomonadaceae bacterium | reverse complement strand
TACGTGGTGGCCCAGCACAACGGCGAGTACATCTTCCGCCAGCTGCGCATCCGCGACGGACGCTACTTCATCGCCGCCCTCAAGGAGGGCTACCCGGAACAGGAGCTCGACGGGATCGGCTCGGTGAAGGGAGTGATTACCCAGAAATCGGTGCCCGGCAACCGCAAGGCCCGCAAGTTCTACACCTGAACACCTCTCTTTGAAAAAACCCCGCCTCGGCGGGGTTTGTTTTTCTTCATCAGGGGGCATATCGTTAAGGTGTGAATCTTGAATTCTGTCGAGTTGAACAACGCCATAAGGACCCCGTCATGACAGCAGATGCCCCTCTCAACGCCGAGACCGTGAATGAGTTGCGGGATATCCTCGAAGAGGGCTTGGATGAGCTGTTCGAGGAGTACCTGGCCGACACTCCTTCGCAGCTGCAACAGATGCGCGCCGCTGCCGAGGCCGACGATGCCGCCGCCCTGACCTCTGTTGCTCACACCCTCAAGGGCAGCAGCGGCAACCTCGGCGTGGCTGTGGTCTATGAGCTCTGCCGCCAGCTGGAAGAGCGGGCCCGTGCCGCCGATATCGGCGATGCCGCCGAACGCGTGGCGGCCATCGAGGAGGCCTTTACCGTCGCCCGCAGCGCCATCCAGGCCGAGATGAACGGCTAATCCATGGGAATCACCTCCTATTCCAACGTCGAGGCGGGCAGTCGCCGCCTGCTGGTTGTCGATGACGACAAGGTGACCCGCATGACCATCACCAAGGTCTTGCGCAAGCAGGGCTACGAGGTGATTGAAGCGGAAAACGGTGCCGAGGCGCTGGAGCGCTTCGCCGAGTTGCGCCCGGACATGGTGTTGCTGGATGTGATGATGCCGGTGATGGACGGCTATGAGGCCTGCGCCGAACTGCGCAAACAGGGGGGCTACCAGCGTCTGCCGATCATGATGCTGACCGGTGCCGACGAGGCAGAGGCCATCGACAAGGCCTTTGAATCCGGCGCCACCGATTTTATTACCAAGCCCATCAACTGGAGTCTGCTCGGCCAGCGCGTGCGCTATGCCCTGCGTACCCGTGAACTGGATATCGCCTTCAGCCGCAATCAGGAGCGACTGAACCAGGCGCAGCGCATCGCCAAGCTGGGTTACTGGGAGATGAATCTGGAGAACGGCACGGTGCGCCTCTCCGACTCGATGCTGGCGATGATGGGCGGGGCCGAGCATGGCGACTACTGCACCCTGAACCAGTGTATCGCCATGGTCCATGCTGATGATCGCGAGCGGGTGGAGGATGCCATTCGCGAGGCGCTGGAGAGTGGACAGCCCTACAGCATCGACCATCGCATGCTGCTGCCCGATGGCAGTGAGCTGATTGTTGAGCAGGTGGGCGAGCTGGAGCTGGACGAGGAGGGCAGGCCCTACCAGCTGATGGCGGTCATGCAGGATATTACCGACCGTCGCCGTGCCGAGGCGATGCTCGAGTATCAGACCTTCTACGACAGCCTCACCGACCTGCCCAACCGCCGCCTGTTCCAGGACCATGTGCAGAACGCCATTGCCGTTTCGCGCCAGAACGGCCGCCTGGCGGCAGTGTTGTTCGTGGGCCTGGATCGCTTCAAGGGGATTAATGACAGCCTTGGCCACGCCGCCGGCGACGAGGTGCTGCGTCAGACGGCCGCCCGGCTAAAGGCGTGGTCAGGCGAGTACACCAGCGTTGCCCGTTTCGGCGCCGATGTCTTTGCCGTGGTGCTGGAGCAGGTGACCAATCTGGCCGATGTGGATACCGTCGCAAGCCAGCTACTGACCCTGTTCGAGGAGCCGATGGTGATCGGTAGCGAGTCCTACTTCATCACCGCCAGTATCGGAATCTGTCTCTTCCCGCTGGATTGCGAGGACGAGCAGTGCCTGCTGCAGTCGGCCGACATCGCCATGTTCCGTGCCAAGGAGGCGGGGGGCAAGCAGGCCCAGTACTTCACCTCCGGCATGGGAGAGGAGGCGCAGAAGCGCCTGGCCCTGGAGCGGGAGATGCGCCTGGGCCTTGAGCGCGGTGACTTCGAGCTTTATTACCAGCCCCAGGTCGATGTGGCCAGTCGCCGTATAGTCAGCATGGAGGCACTGGTGCGCTGGCCGCACCCGATCAAGGGCATGGTCTTCCCCAGCGACTTTATCCCTGTGGCCGAGGATAGCGGCCTTATCGTCCAGCTGGGTGAGTGGGTGCTACGTGAGGCCTGTCGTCAGACCCAGGAGTGGAATGAGCATTTCGATTTGAATCTGCGGGTCGGCGTGAATCTCTCTGCCAGGCAGTTCGGTCAGCCGGATCTGGTGGGGGTGGTGAAATCGGCCCTCAGCGATACCGGCTTGCCCGCCGATCGCCTCGACCTGGAGGTGACCGAGTCAGCGGTGATGGATGACATGGAGACCTGCATCAACACGCTGCATGCCTTCCGTGCGCTCGGCGCCCACTGCTCCATGGATGATTTCGGTACCGGCTACTCATCGCTCAGTTACCTGCAGAAGATGCCGATCAACACCCTGAAGATCGACATGGCCTTCGTCCGTGACATCAAGGACGATGGAGAGAACGGCGATATCGCCAAGGCGATTATCGCCCTCTCGCATAGCCTGGACCTGGAGGTGATCGCCGAGGGGGTGGAGACCGAGGGACAGTACCGCTTCATGAGCGACCACGATTGCGACATCATCCAAGGCTATCTCATCAGCAAGCCGCTCCCCGCTGCAGATTTTGCCGGGCTGTTGGAGAAAGAGACCTCGGGAGAATAAAAAAGGCCGTCGAAGACGGCCTTTTTTATTAGGGTTTGTTTATTATCCTCGGCATGGTGACTGAACGGCTGGAAGGCATTTTTCCACAGCTTGTGTTTTTGATGCTGGGTATTCGGTTATGGCTGAGTGAGGGAGGTAGCTATGACGTTAGAAGGGGTTAGTGATTGGTTTGGCCAGCTTCTGGATAAGTCGATCGTGTTGATTGGCTCACCTTCCTTCTATAGTCAGGCCGGAATGATACTAATTGCTGTGGCCACCGCCATGACGATTGCCACACTCATGCGTCGGAGCATCCCGATCTTTCGTGTTCAACCTGAGCCGGGACCGTTGTTCGCTCTGCGCAGGGTGCTCTATCAACTGGGCAATCTACTTTTTCCACTTCTGAATATTCTCGCCCTGAGTGTGTGTGTTGAGTTGAGCGAGCTCCTTGTTCAGCAAAGCTGGGCGGTGAAAATTGCTGAAAGTGTGGCGGTGATTTTCATCATCTATTCGATTCTCTCTCGCTACATAAAGAGTTCTATTGCTCGTGCGGCAATCAAGTGGATTGCTATACCCATTGCCTTGCTGCAAATATCCGGCCTTCTTGATGATGTGGTAGCCTATCTTGAATCTCTAAGTGTCGAGATAGGAAATATTAATGTTTCCGCTTACGGACTGGTGCGTGTAACGATTTTCGGCCTGCTGCTGTTCTGGCTTGGGTCGCTGACGAGCAATGCAGGGCAGCGTGTCATCCGTAACCAGGAAGAGCTGGACGTCAGTACACGGGAAATATTTGCCAAGCTGTTGCAGGTTGGCGTTTTTCTGGCAGTGTTTTTCCTGCTGTTGCAAGTTATGGGAATTAACCTCACGACACTGGCGGTGTTTGGTGGCGCGCTGGGTGTTGGTTTGGGCTTTGGGCTTCAGTCCATCGCGTCAAACTTTATTTCAGGAATTATCCTTCTTCTCGATCGTTCGCTCACCGTTGGCGACTATGTTGAGCTTGATGACGGTCATGCCGGGGTTATTAGAGAGATGAATATGCGCTCGACGACCCTGCAAACGTTTCAAGGAAAGGATGTTATGGTGCCTAATGAGCGCTTTATCACATCGCAGTTCATTAACTGGACTCATCGGGATAAGAAACAGCGCTACGACCTGACCTTTTCCGTTGCATATAACACCGACCTGCATGCCCTGTTTGAGATTGTCCGCGAGGTTGTTGCCAGTCACCCTCAGGTTCTGAGTGGTCCCGAACACCCTGTCGAGGATCAGCCGGATGCAGAAATCAAAGCCTTTGGTGATTCTGGCGTGGAAATCCTCGTTGAGTTCTGGATGGAGGCGATCGATGACGGCAGAAATCGTGTCGGTGCGGATCTGATGCTGATGATCTGGGATGCCCTGCACGAGCACAACATTGAGATTCCGTTCCCACAAAGGGAGGTGCGAGTTCTCGGCTAAGTGGCTAGAGGCAGGGTCTTAACCCTCTAGCACCTCAATCAGGCGCTCCACCGCCTTTAATCTTTTTTCAGCAGTTTCCATCTCGGCGATGATCTTCAGCCGCTGTTGCGGGTCGAGCTGGTACTCGCGTGGGCGGGTCTGGATCAGGGTGATGAGCTTCATCGGATCGAAGCCGGGCTGGTCGCTGAAGCTGATACGCCCGCCACCGGCGCCCATCTCCACCTTGATGATGCCCAGCGGGTTGGCGCGCAGCTTCAGCTCGGTGAGGGTGAAGAGGGTCTTGGCCGGCTCGGGCAGCAGGCCGAAGCGGTCAATCATCTCCACCTGCAACTCGTGCAACTCCTCGTGGCTTTCGGCCCCGGCAATGCGCTTGTAGAGGATCAGGCGGCCGTGCACATCCGGCAGGTAATCCTCGGGGATGAGGGCCGGCACACCCAGCTCGATCTCGGCGCCATGGTCCAGTGGTCGCTCGGTCTCCGGCTCCTTGCCCTCCTTGAGGTTCTTCACTGCCCGCTCCAGCAGCTCGCTATAGAGGGTGAAGCCGATCTCCTGCATCTGCCCGCTCTGCTCGTCGCCCAGCAGTTCGCCGGCACCGCGGATCTCCAGGTCGTGGGAGGCGAGGGTGAACCCGGTGCCCAGCTCCTCGATCGATTCAATGGCCTCCAGACGCTTGCGTGCATCGTCGCTCATCACCTTTTTGTTCGGGACCAGCAGGTAGGCGTAGGCGCGGTGGTGTGAACGGCCGACGCGCCCGCGCAGCTGGTAGAGCTGGGCCAGGCCGAACTTGTCGGCGCGGTTGATGATGATGGTGTTGGCGCTGGGGATATCGATGCCGGTCTCGATGATGGTGGAGCAGACCAGCACGTTGAAACGCTGATGGTAGAAGTCGCCCATCACCTGCTCCAGCTCGCGCTCGCGCATCTGCCCGTGGGCCATGCGGATGGTGGCCTCGGGCAGTAGCTCCTCCAGGTCACGGGCGACCTTGGGCATGTTCTCCACATCGTTGTGCAGGAAGTAGACCTGACCGCCACGCTTGATCTCACGCAGGCAGGCCTCCTTGATGAGGCCGGGGTTCCACTCGTTGACGAAGGTCTTCACCGCCAGGCGGCGGGCCGGCGGCGAGGCGATGATGGAAAGATCGCGCATGCCGCCCAGGGCCATATTGAGGGTGCGCGGGATGGGG
>JBFFRO010000136.1:0-5385 GCA_041572995.1 Thiohalomonadaceae bacterium | reverse complement strand
GTCCTTGTCGATGTGCACCCAGTACTTGAGCAGCACGGTGCCGCTCTCGCTGAGTTGTTCCTCGAAGTCATTGATCTCGGTATAGCCGCGCATCCAGTCCTCGCGGTGGGTGAAACCCTCGATGCGCTCGACCAGCACCCGGCCGTACCAAGAGCGGTCGTAGATGGTGACGTTGCCGGCCCTCGGAATATGGCGCCAGAAGCGCCACAGGTAGTGGTGGGCACGCTCCTCGTCGGTGGGGGCGGCGATGGGGATGATCTGGTAGTGGCGGGCGTCCATCGCCGGGATCATGCGGCGGATGAGGCCACCCTTGCCGGCGGCGTCCCAGCCCTCCAGCAGGACAATGGTGGAGACCTGTTTTTCGACCGCGGCGCGGGCCAGGCGGGCGAGGCGCTCCTGCTGTTTTTTCAGCTGGCTGCGGTAGCTCTGCTTGTCCAGCGACAGGCTCATGTCCAGCGAGCCGAGCAGGCTGAGGGGATCGGTGCCTTCGGCGGCGGCGATGGGACGCAGGTGGGGTTGCGGCACCCGCTCGTCAGGGGGCTCGGCCAGGCGCTCGCGAATGCGCTCGAGCACGTGCTGGCCGACGGTCATGCCGCGGTAGCGTGGGTCACTGCCCTCGATGATGATCCAGGGGGCCTCGCCGGTGCTGGTCTCGCGCAGGGTGCGCTCAGCGATGCTGACGAATCGGTCGTACTGCTTGAGGTGTTTCTTGTCCTGCTCGCTGACCCGCCAGCGGGTCTGCGGGTCCTTCTCCAGCGCCTTCAAACGCTGGCTCTGCGCATCCTTGGAGAGGTGCAGCCAGAACTTGATGATCAGCGCGCCGTCATCCACCAGGGTCTTTTCGAAGGCGTTGATGCGCTGCAGCGCGGCATCGAGCTCGGCGTCGTTGATCTTCTTGGCGGCGCGGGCACCGATGGGGTCGGAGTACCAGGAGCCGACGTAGAGGCCGATGTGGCCGCTGGCCGGCAGTGAGCGCCAGAAGCGCCAGTAGTTGGGACGTTCGCGCTCCTCATCACTCTTGGGGCCGAAGGCGAAGGCGCGCAGGTAACGCGGGTCCATCCATTCGTTGAGCAGGTTGATGGTGGTGCCCTTGCCGGAACCATCCACGCCGGAGACCAGGATCAGCACCGGGAAGTCCGCCTCCTGCAGTGCCATCTGCACCTCGAGCAGCTCGGTGCGTAGCTGTGGCAGCCGCTCCTCGTACTCCTTCTTCGGGATCTCGTGGCCCAGCTCGGCGACCTCAAACATGGTCTTTCCCTCCCTCTCAGCGTTGTGCCTTAACTCTATGCCTAGGCGGGGAAAGATGCCAGTGGGAGGGCGCTAGCGGTTGCGTACCTTGAAGTGGGTGATGCTGGGCATCATGGCACTGTAGGGGAATGCATCGAAGCTGCCGTACTTTTCCACGGCCCTGTCGATGAGGGCGTGAACGTCATCGACCGCCTCCTCACCGAGGCTCTCGGCCAGACCGAGGAGACCGCCGCACTGCAGCTTGATGGCCTTGCCGTGGGCCAGCGGCTGGCCCTCGTCGAGGCGCAGGGCGAACAGCGCCTTGGGCTTCATCGCCGCCAGCAGTTCGCTGCAGCGCTGCTGGCCGCCGGGGGACTGGCAGGCCATCGCCTCGCGCTCGGCGATCAGCACCTTCTGCGAGCGGGAGCAGCCGACACAGCGGCGCAGCAGCGCCTTCATGAAGGTGCAGGGACGCTCGTTGGTGCTCTTGTAGGCGCTCTTGAACTCTCTCTCGTCCATGCTGCCCCCTCGCCTTAGTGGCGTACGCCCATTGCCTCGGTCATGTTGGTCTTGAAGCGTTCCAGTTCCTCGCTGGAGAGGCGCGAGGTGAGCATCGCCAGCTCCTTCTGTGCCGGCTCGCTCTCGTTGAGGATAGCCAGGGTCAGCCACTGGAAGGCGGCCTCGTTGTTACCCTGAATGAGCTGGCCATCGGCCAGCAGTTTGCCCAGCATGTACTGGGCCTTGGGGTGGTTCTGCTCGGCGGCGCGCTGGTACCAGGCGAGCATCGCCCGGGGGCTGGGCTCGATACCGGGACCGCCCTCCATGAACAGGTCGGCGGCGGCGCACTGGGCATCGGCATCGCCCGACTCGGCGGCGGAGAGGAAGTGCTGCAGGGCCATGGCGGCGTCCTTGTTCACCCCCAGCCCCTTGAGCAGGCTCCAGCCCAGCAGGGTGTGGGCGGCCGGATAGCCCTGCTTGGCGGCACGGCGCAGCCAGCGCAGCCCCTCGGCCTCATCTCTCTCCACGCCCTTGCCGTTGGCATAGAGGGCGCCCAGCTGGAACTGGGCCTCAGCCTCGCCGGCCTCGGCCTGTTGGTGGATGGTGTCCACCTGCTCCTTCTTGAAACCAATGAGCAGTGCTTGCAGTTGTTCGGCGGTATGCATCTTCATGAAACGGACTATGGGGACGAGGAGGACATATTACCAGACCTCAGTGCTGGGAAATATCCCCGGCCCAGCCTCTGGGTTATGATGCGCTTCCCCCCAAAAAAGATAATGAATGAGCTAACCATGTTGCGACGACTGTGCGAAATCTTCCTTCTATCCCTGCTCTCCGCTTCCGTACTGGCTACTGAACGGGGCCCCGCCCTGCCCGACTATCCGGCCGAGCAGGTGGCCGCGCGAACCTATGTCATCCACGGGCCGGTGGCCTACCCCTCGGTGGAGAACCAGGGGTTCATGAACAACCCCGCCTTTATCATCACCGCGCAGGGAGTGATCGTGGTCGACCCCGGTGCCAGTGTGCAGAGTGGTGAGATGGTGCTGCGCCAGATCCGCAAATTGACCGACGGGCCGTTGCTGGCGGTGCTCAACACCCACGAGCACGGCGACCACTGGCTGGGCAACCAGGCCCTGCGCGAGGCCCAGCCGGGGGTCCCCATCTACGCCCTGCCCGAGATGCTAGCGGCGGTGGCCGCCGGTGCCGATGCCGACTGGCTGGGTCGCATGGAACAGCTCACCGAGGGGGCCACCCGCGGCACCGTGGCGGTGGGACCGAATCTGGAGGTCCGCGATGGTGACCAGCTGAAGGTTGGCGGTCTCACCTTCCGTTTTCACCACACCGGCCCCGGTCATACCGGCTCGGACCTGATGATCGAGGTGGTGGAGGAATCGCTGCTTTTCCTCGGTGACAACGTCTGTAACGGTCGTATCGTGCGCCAGGACCACGGCAGTTTCCGCGGTAACATCCAGGCGGCCGATCGTGCCCTGGAGCTGGCTCTCAATGTCTATGTCCCCGGCCACGGGCGTACTGCCGATGCGGCCATGGTGGAGGACTATCGCCACTATCTGCAGACCCTCTACGATGTGGTGGCTACGGGTTACGAGGAGGGGCTGGGCGATTACGAGATCAAACCGCTGGTGGTCGAGGCCCTGGCCGATTATCAGGAGTGGTTCGGTTTCGAGGTGGAAATCGGCAAGCTGGTCAGCGAGACTTACCTGGAGGTCGAGGCGGCCGAGTTCGAGTAATGACCGCCTACCCGGCAAACAGGGGAGGGGTTAAGATGCTGAACAGACGATGGCTGATACTGGTGACGTTTCTTCTTGTGCCGTGGCAGGGCGCGCTGGCCCAGGCGGTCGATGGCTCGGGCTGGTATCTCGGTGCCAGTTTCAGCGGCTCGCAGCTGGATCTGCAGCTGGGCACCGAACCGAAGCGTAGCGAGAATGTCGGCGGCTTCGCCTTTACCGGCGGCTACAACCTCAATCGCTCATTCGGCCTTGAGTTTGAGCTCTTTGCCACGGCCGAGTTTAGCGACGGCCGCCCAGAGCTGGTGGCCGCCAGCTACTCCAGTTTTGCCCTGGCTCCGCGGCTCAACTATGTGCTCTCCGATCAGCTCGGGCTGTTCGCCCGCTTCAGCCTGATCAGCGCCCTCTACGAGGAGGAGTACAGCAACGCTATCCCCCTGGTGCGCGGCTTCCAGCGGACCTGGTCCGGTGGTGGCGTCGGCCTGGGTTTTGGCGTGGGCTATACCCCCTCGCGGAATCTGGACCTGCGTTTTGGCCTGGACTTCAACGCCGTCACCCTGAAGAGCGACAACCTCGATCTCTTCACCTATATCCCCGATACCGAGATCCGCGAGCAACGCAGTACCCTGGCGATTATCTACCGTTTCTAGCCACCCAGCTGTGTGCCCTTCAGTGCCTCCACCGCATCGGCGGCGATCTCCCGGACCTCCGGGTGCTCGTCGTCGAGGCGCACCCGCAGCCACTCCAGTGCCGCCGGCACGCCGCTGAGGCCGAGGTAGTGGCAGGCATCGCCGCGCACCCGGTGATCGGGATGCTGGCTCAGCTCGCCCAGCTGCGGCAGGTTGTCCTGCAGGGTCGTGGTTCCGGCCATCCCCTCCAGCAGAGCCCCCAGTCCCAGGCGTACGTTGATCGGCGCCTCCAGGTCGGCCAGCAGCGGTAGTAATTCATCCAGTCTTCGCGGTGTCTCGGCCAGGCGAGCCTCCGCCTCGGCCAGGCGACCGTCGGCCAGCAGTTCGCGGATATAGTCGGCGAAACCCTCGTCGCTGGCGGCCTTCAACGCCCACTCGCGCAGCGCCTGCGGAGTCTGCGCTCCGGTAAGGGTGTAGTCGCCCAGGCGCAGCCAGGGGACGCTGCGTACCCCCAGTTCGGCGGCTCGCTCCCCCGCCTCGCTCACATCCAGCAGCTCCAGGGTACCGAGCAGCCCCTCCTGTTGCAGGCGTTGCAGCGCCGCCTTGACCCCGGGGCAGTGGGGGCAGCCGGGAGCGGTGAAGAGCAGGGCGTCGGGTGTGGACATGGCTTTCTCGTTTAGTCGATGAGGTTATGCGGGCTGCCGTCGACAAAGGCGCGGATATTCTCCGCCACCTGGTCCACCAGGCGCTGGCGTGATTCCCGGCTGGCCCAGGCGTTGTGCGGGGTGAGGATGAGGTGGGGGATATCCGCGGCCAGCAGCGGGTTGCCGTGGCTCGGCGGTTCTTCGCTGAGCACGTCCACCCCGGCGCCGCCCAGGCGTCCTTCGCGTAGCGCCGCGGCCAGCGCGTCCTCGTCCACCAGGCCGCCCCGGGCGCAATTGATGAGCAGGGCATCATCGCGCATGCGTGCAAGCTCGGCGGCACCAATGAGCCCGCGGGTATTCTCATCCAGCGGGCAGTGTAGGCTGAGCACGTCCACTTCTGCGAGCAATTCATCCAGGGCGATACGTCCCGGTTTGGCCTCGCCACCGGGACGCTGGGCGATAAGGATGCGCATGCCGAAGGCGGCCTCGGCGGCCTCGGCCACCGCCCGGCCCAGTTCGCCGTAACCGACGATACCGAGGGTGCGGCCATGCAATTCGCGGATGGGGTGGTTGAGCAGGCAGAACTGTTCGCTGCGTTGCCACAGTCCGGCGTCGATGTCGGCACGGTGTTCAAACAGGCGG
>JBFFRO010000135.1:0-5454 GCA_041572995.1 Thiohalomonadaceae bacterium | reverse complement strand
CTCCTCGTACTTGCGACCGGGCAGGTCATCCTCGGCGATGATCACCGGGTGGGTGGAGACCACGGTGCCCGGCGGCTGTTCCTTGATGTTGGAGCTGGTGCGGTAGGCACAGCCGGAGGCGGAAACGGTGGCAAGGGCCAGGATCAGCAGGCCGGTTTTGGTGAGGTTCATCGACACTCTCCCTGTGGTTATCGTTGCTTTTATCGATGGGGGTGGAATACACGTCCATATCTCCCCACCCTGCCCCGGCACATCATGTCCGGGGGGAACATCATAACGCAACGGCGACCACGATGACTAACCGCTACTCGGCAACGACGACGCACCCCTTGCCCGAACGCTTTGCCCGGTACATGGCCTCATCGGCACGCTGAATCAGGCCCTCAACCGTCACCCCCTCGTAGGGAAAGAAACAGACGCCGGCACTGGCGCCCACGCGCAGTTCGTCGGGGATACCGCGTATCGGCATGGAGAGTGCCTCGAGGAGCTTATTGGCAAGCTGCGCGGCGCTCTCCCTGTCGCTCACCTCCTTGGCGAGCACGAAAAACTCATCGCCGCCGATACGTGCCACCGTGTCGATACTGCGGGCCGAGGACTTCAGGCGATCGGCCACCTGCCACAGCACATCGTCACCCGCCTTGTGGCCGAGGCGGTCGTTAATCGGCTTGAAGCCGTCCAGATCAATGAAGATCCCACAGTGTCTGAGCCCGTCGCGCTTCGCGTGCAGTAATGCCTGGGAGATGCGGTCATAGAGCAGCACCCGGTTCGGCAACCCGGTCAACTCATCATGCAACGAGCGATCGAGATGGTGACGGCGCTCCTCATCGAGCTCCTGCTCACGCAGGAACAGCATCCGCCGCTGGCGTTCGGTGAGGTAGCCGGCTGAACCGCCGATAAGGTTGGCGGAGACGATGAAGAGATCGTGGTTGATCATCAGGTGCAGCGGGTAATCCAGGTACACGCCGAACACCATGTTATAGGCAACCAGCAGGGTCATATCCACGACCAGCGCGTGGATGAAGCGGGTGCCGATGAAGTTGTAGGTGTAGAAGGTGGCGAGGATCAGTGCCGGGTAGTAGAGCGCCGAGGCCTCCACCGTCATCATCGTCTGCATCGCGATCAGGCCCACCCCCGCGGCCAGGCCCACCGAGGCCAGCATAACGGAGCAGAGCCGGGAGAAGCCCGGGGAGAAACTCACGACAAAGACCAGGGCCGGCACACACAGCGCCGTCAGGCGCGCCTGCCATACCGCATCAGCATAGGCTGGCGGGATCAGCCAGGCATCGAGCATCCCCAGCGCCAGGTAGATCAGCGTGCCGACGATGATCGCCAACCGCCCCTGAAGGCGCATGCGCGCGACCATCGTCTGCTGAAACGACGACTCCAGTTCGCGGTCTTCAAAGCTCAGGGTGAAGGGGTGAACCGATGCCATGCCGTTCTTTTATTTTTCGTCACGTTGATGTTGTTAGGCATCATGACACTGTTACGCGTGGAGGGCCATATCACGCCGCCAGCGCGCACTACATCCCCGGGTACCAGAAGACTGACTTGCCCGTCGCCGTGGTGCCCGAATACATGCCGCCACCGACACTGCCACGGGCACCATCCGCTCCGCCATAGCCGTGCGTGGTCGCACCGCCGGTGGGGGGCCTCTGGGCAGCCTGGATCGCCGCGACGATGTTCACCAGCGGTGGCCCGCCCACCATCCCCAGATTGCCCATGGCGTCGAGCCAGTAGTGACCAGGAATGGTAATACCGAAAAGCTGCTGCAGGCCGCGCTGGTCCAACGGGTGGATCTCACGGCCATTGATGTAGATCCCGGTACCGCCGCCCGAGCTGCCCACCGGCATGGGACCGGGCAGATCCAGTCCCGCAGCGATAAAACCGGCGGTCGGTCCACCCTCCACACCCCAGGCACCACAATAGACGTCATACCAGTAGCGCCCGTCCTCAATGCGGATCTGGTAGTAGGACTCCAGGGCCTGCAGCGTTTCCAGGCCGACGCGACTCTGGTTGATATACACCTCACGCTCGGCAGTGGCCTCAGCCGACACCCTCCCGGGGCCGAGTAAGAGCAGCACCGTGGAGAGCAGCAGTAGGGGGGCGAGGCTTTGGCGCATGGTGGCTCCTTTATCGTGAGTTCATCCGAAGGGCGAGCTTATCCCGGTTGATGGGATTAGGACACGGGCTTCGGAAACTGCGTACGACACGTGCTTTTATGCCGGGTGTACTGCCCGGTTCACTCACTCTCGAGGGGGATCAGGATCACCGTCTCAAGTCCATCCTGGCCGACCTCGCGCGGGTCATTGACGTAGCACTCGA
This sequence comes from Thiohalomonadaceae bacterium, assembly GCA_041572995.1. Classification (GTDB taxonomy): domain Bacteria; phylum Pseudomonadota; class Gammaproteobacteria; order Thiohalomonadales; family Thiohalomonadaceae; genus JBFFSW01. Next base: position 3,132 of record JBFFRO010000135.1, on the reverse strand, counting down.
TGGCCTCGTTCGCCAACACCAGCCCCTGTTCCCGCGCCCACGCATGCAGCGCCTTGTAGGTGGCCCCGCACTGTCGGTAGGGTCCGCGATGAAGCGCACGGGCATAGCGCCGCGAGGGCAGTTCACGTGACACCATCGGCCCATCGCCGGGCAGCAACCTAGAGGTGGGCATGCCGACAAAAAAGTGCCAGCGCTTGAACAGCATGGAAGAGAGGGTGGCGAGCATGCCCTGGTTCAGCTCCCGCTCCCAATCCATCTCCTGGTAACGGGCATAGGGCAGCTCCGTGCACTCGGCACCGTGCGCCTGCAGGTGGGCCATGATGCGCTTGAAGTCACGGCCAAAGGTGGCCGGCATGGACAGCATGCGCACCCGCTCCTCGATCTCAATCACCGGGCCGAAGGTTTTCTCAACAAGCTCAAACGGTTCGGACATCACAGGCCTCCGGGCAAGCATCAGGGTGGCGACTGTGATTAATGATAGACGAGTTAATGGCAAGCCGGCCACGTGCACTGGCGGCTATGAGTTGGGGCTGTCCCCTATTACGCTAGTGATGAGCCGTGAGGATACGAGAGAGTCGCCGTTCAAAGGCAGCGGTATTGCACTCGCTGCGCAGCGCTGCCAGGCAGGCCGCACACAGGCAGTCGTCGTAACGAGCGGCGATGTAATCCGACTGCGCCTCGTCCAGCTCCACCGTCTGGCACTGGCAGAGGGCAATCGAGCCGGTCTTGCACTCGAACTCCGAACCGCAGCGGGGACAGGCCTTGGATTCGTGCTTAATCATAGATCCTAAGCTCCTCAACTAGGCCCGACCCGTGATCCAGCGGGACGCCCAGCGCAGCAGGATGACGAACAGCGCCAGCAGGCCCACCGCATAGGCGGGGTTCTTCTGCAGCAGCGCGAAAAGGTCGCCGAGGACCGAGGAGAACAAGAAAGCGGGGATGGCCAGGCCCGCACCAATGAAAAACAGGTAGACCAGGCCGACGCCAAGCAGCTCCTTCCTGCCCTCGCGCTTCAAGCGCTCGGAGGCATGCGCCACCAGATCGGCGTTCTCCACCTGCACATCCCTGCGAACCATCTCGTAGGCGAGCTCCTGACAGAACCCCTGGTTGCCGCTCAGCGTAATGTTCTCCCAGCCCTTCATCTGCAGCAGGTGCTTCAGGCTGATGTTCACCGTCATGTTGTGCGCATAGTTGCCGCGCATCATGATGCGGTCACCCTCATCGAGCAGGCGGACATCACCGCTGCCGTCGTATGCGTTGCCTTCGATGACCATCTCGCCGCCCTGCTCGTCCCACTCGAAGGCCGGCATGTTCATGCGTGCGCGGATTGCCTCCAGCGACAGGGGTGACTGTCCCAGCGGCACGGCACCGGCCGGGTCAATGACCACGACCTGATCATCCGGATTTTCCTGCATGGTTATCTCCACGGGGGGATTTATGTCAGAGACGACTCAGCTATCAAATTCCACCGGACACTTTGCACTGCTGCCCTGCGTCCAGTCCTTGAGGGCATCCATGATTTCATCGCTACCCATGCTCGGCCCATAGACCACCACATCGGCCTTGCCCTGCTTGTTTTTCGTGTAGTTGACGAGGATGTAGAAGTAGCCACCCTTGGGCATATGATTGGCCGGCGTCAGCCCCTCCGGGTCGATGCGGCGCATGGTGAGCTCTGCCCGGCTGGGGCTGACCGAGACCACCGTTGAACGGTATGACCAGGTACCCGTTGGCGACGCCGAGGGGCCCACGCCACGGTTGACCACCCGCGTATCGAAATTAAGGCACTTCTCACTCAGCCGTTCGGCCTTCCTGACGACATCAGCATAACGAAGCGTGCTGGTATAGCTCTGCTTGGTGGTGAACATGCTGGGCTCGCCCTCAAAGTAGGCGAGCGCCTCTTCACGGGTCTGCGCAGCCGGCTTGACCGGGCCAATACACCCCGACAGCACCACCGTGACCAGGCAGAGGCCGACACCCGTCATCACCGTCTTTTTCAGCTTGTCACTGACCGCATTAGCATTTCCCTGTTTCATCGTTCTTCCTTTTTATATCTAGGATAATTGAATGGGCCGGACTCATGTTATTGAGCGGCTCAGGATTATATTGTATTACCCGTGACTTATGGCGTAAGCACCATAAGTCCTTTCTTGACACTGGGCGCGGCAATATTCGGCACACGGGCTTCAAACACCGTTGAGTCTCTGTCCCAGCGGTCGTTCACGGCAAGATGGACCCGGCTGCAACCCCGTGGCAACGAAAACTCTAACTCACCAAGATACGTCACCTCGTTGGGCGTTACTGAAAACCGTACCAGGTCGAATTCGTCGGTGCTTCTTGAAGTGAGGGTAAGGCCGGCCGCCACCACTTTTCCGATCTGATACTCTCCGGCCTCGTACTCGACCACATAGAAATAGCCGCCCTCAGGATAATCCTCCGACATGATGGGATTCATCGCAGCAAAGGGCGATGGAAGTGCGCTACCGTCCACCTGGTACACATTCGCATTCAAGACCGACAAGTCGTCACATCGGTTTTCACCCACACGCGCCGCGAACGCGACCAGGCCCTTGTCCGGCTGTGCACCCAGGTCATAACTCCCACTGACACGGGCACCAGGGCCACATCCCGTCAGCAGGGCCTGCACAGCAACAAACAGAAATACGAGCTTTATTCCTTTCATAACAAAGTCCTTTTCATTACTTAAACACACCTTCCATTCGGTTAGTTCCAACTGCTACGGAGTTCATGAGCCAACGTCTCTTATACAAGAGCCACGGCATTTTACCCCGTTATTCCCTAACGTTTGTTCTCACCCGCACGAAACTGCGCCTTCGCCCTGTCTGCCGAGCAGTCGCTGTCGCCGGTCACGGCGCCGCGCCCATCGTCATCGACGCGCTTCGAGCAGATGGGTTCCTTCGGGCCAAACCGCTGTCGTTCAAAGGTACCGATGTAGTATTCCGTCGTCACCACCCCGTAGATGTAGCGACCATTGAGGACGAGGTACTCCACGCCATCCTCACCCAGGCGCAGCGCCTCGACGGCATAGCCCCACTGGTAGAGGCACTCACCGCCACAGTAGGGCTCACCATAGCGGTTCGCCTCCACGTGCAGCTGCGCCAGCTCAAGGAGACG
>JBFFRO010000134.1:0-5469 GCA_041572995.1 Thiohalomonadaceae bacterium | reverse complement strand
GTGGTGATCAGCCAGGGCGATGATGGCGACTACTACTACTACATCAAGTCCGGTCGTGCCGCGGTGACCCACATTGCCAAGAGCGGCAAGGAGATCAAGCTCGCGGAACTGGAAACCGGCACCGGCTTTGGCGAGGAGGCGTTGATCTCCGGCGCCAAGCGCAATGCCAACGTCACCATGCTCAGCGACGGCTCACTGATGCGCCTGGCGAAGAAGGATTTCGAGGAGCTGCTCAAGGCGCCGGTACTGAAGACCGTGAAGTACCCGGAGGCGCAACAGCTGACCAAGGAAGAAAACGCCGTGTGGCTGGACGTGCGCACCGAGAGCGAGCACAAGCACGTAGCCATTCGCGGCAGCGTCAACATCCCACTCTACCTGCTGCGTATCAAGGCCAAAGAGCTGGATACCTCGCGCAAGTACATCGTCTACTGTGACACCGGCCGACGTAGTGCCTCAGCCACCTACCTGCTCACCGAGCGCGGCTTCGATGCCGTTACCCTTGAGGGTGGGCTAATCTCGCTGAAGAAGCAGCAAAGCGGGAGCTAGGCCCCCGCTTATCCGTTCCGGTAGGGTTCGTCAGAGAACCACTCCGACAGGAAGCTCATCAACTCCCTGATTCTTGCGTTGTGACGCATATCTCCGTGGCAGAAGGTAAAGCCCTTACCCTGGTGGGCCATCAACATCAGGGCACTCTTCTCGCCCCTGATGCGCAGCTTCGTAGAGATGCGTTACCTCTGGCGCCACGAGCTGAACCTGGATGCCCGCAAGCTGGATGATTTTTTGGCCGATGGCCTGAGTCACGCCCCCTTGCCGGAGGCGCTGAAAGAGAGTGATCTGGTATAAACGGGGGGCTTGCTTGCCTGGCGTCTAGCGTAGAAACAAACGCTCGAAATTGGCCTCGGTCTGCTCGGCGATCGCCTCCACGCTCACCCCGCGTAGCTCGGCCAGACACTCGGCCACGTGACGCACATAGGCCGGTTCGTTGGGCTTGCCGCGATGGGGCACCGGCGCCAGGTACGGGGCGTCGGTTTCCACCAGCAGGCGATCCTCGGGAATACGCTTGGCCACCTCGCGCAGGTCCGCAGCGCTGTTGAAGGTGAGGATACCGGAGAATGAGATGTAGAAGCCCATCTCCATGGCCGCATCGGCGGTGGCCTGGTCCTCAACGAAGCAGTGCATCACCCCGCCGACCGCATCGGCCCCCTCCTCTGCCAGCAGCTTGAGGGTATCGGTGCGCGCCTCGCGACAGTGAATGATGAGCGGTTTCTGCGCCGCCTTGGCCGCGGCGATATGCACGCGAAAGCGATCCCGCTGCCACTCCAGGTCGCCCTCGCTACGGAAGTAGTCCAGACCGGTCTCGCCGACCGCCAGCACCTTTGGCAGGGCCGCCAACCCGGCCAGCTCCTCGACCGTATACTCCGCTCCTTCACGTTCGTTGGGGTGGGCACCCACGCTGGCGAAGATGGCCTCGTAGCCCTGAGCCAGGTCCAGCACTGCCTGCTGATTCTCTCGGCTGATGGCCACGCAGAGGAAACGCTCCACCCCCTGTTCGCCAGCGCGTGCCAGGGCATCATCCAGCCCCTCGCCCTCGGGATGAACAAGGCGGTCGAGGTGGCAGTGGGAATCGGTCAGCGTAAGGGACATGGGATACTCCTGAAACGCAAACGACCGGGGCAGCAGGCCCCGGTCGTTCTGGCGGCAACAGCCGCCGAATTACATGGTGTGGGTCTGACGGTCGGACTTCAGTGCGCCGGCCAGGTAGGTCTCGATCTTGTCGCGGGTAGCCCCATTATCCTGCGGGCTGATCTGCACGCCGATACCGGCGGCGCGGTTGCCCTGTGAACCGATGGGCGTCACCCATACCACCTTGCCGGCCACCGGCAGCTTCTCCTTCTCGTCCATCAGCGTGAGCAGCATGAACACCTCGCTGCCGAGCTTGTAGGTCTTGCTGGTGGGGATGAAGATCCCTCCGTTCTTAACGAAGGGCATGTAGGCGGCGTACAGCGCGCTCTTATCTTTAATGGTCAGCGACAGCATTCTCTGTCTCCCTCGGCAACGTCCATCAAATTAAATGTTCATCAGGCGGCGGCCCGTTCCATCGACCAGGCCAGCAGCAGCTCCTCGAACATCATCTGCTTGTTCAACTGCCCATCGACACGGGCCAGGGCCGTCTGTATGCGATCCAGCATGCGCAGCAGCGCCTCTAAGTCTACCCCGTCCGCCAGGCTCTGCAAACGCCCGGTCAAATCCGGGTTCTGCAGCGGCGCGGCACCGGGGGCGCGCTTGAGCCGTAGCAGATCACCGCACCAGCTGTAGAGCCAGCCCAGCATGCGCGCTGGGTTGCCCTTGGCCCACTCGGCAGCCAGTGCCAGGGGGTCGCTGCGGGCAGGCTGCAGGCGCATCGCGGCCCAGCGCTCGAAGGCCTCGGCACGCAGCGCCATCACCCCCTCCTGGTGCAGCGCCAGTGCCGCCAACGGCGCACCACCGGCCAGCGCCAGCAGCGCCGGGGCCTCGTCGGCATCCGCGCCCAGCTGGCCACGCAGCCAGGTCTCGGCCTGGGCGGGCATCAAGCCCAGCGGCCAGGCCTGGCAGCGGCTGCGAATGGTCGGTAGCAGGGATGAGGGACGGTCGCTGACCAACAGCAGTACCGTACCGGCGCTAGGCTCCTCCAGGGTCTTGAGCAGGGCGTTGGCGGCATTGGCGTTCATCCGCTCGGCCGGATGGATCAGTACCACCTGGTGACGCCCGTACTGGGCACTGAGGTTCTGAAAGCCGGCCACCTCACGCACCCGGTCGATGCCGATGGTCTTGCCCGCCTCCTCCGGCTCCACCCGCATCAGGTCCGGATGGTTGCCGGCCGCATACAGGGTGCAGGAACGGCAGTGGCCACAGGCCTGGCCGTCGGCCTGGCGACTCTCACAGAGCAGGGCCTGGGCCAGGGCCTCCGCCAGCTCGCGCTTGCCCATACCGGGCGTACCGGAGATAAGCAGGGCATGGGCCAGGCGCCCAGCCTGAATGGCTGCCTGCAGGTGTTGCCACAGCGGTTGCTGCCAGGGGTAGAGGCTCACCGTGCCTCCTCCAACAGTACATCCAACACGCGATCGATCTGTGCCTGCACCGCAGACAGTTCCGGAGAGGCATCGATCACGCGAAAACGATCGGGGTGGGCCTCGGCCAGGCCCAGGTAGGCTGCTCGCACACGCTCGAAGAAGGCCATCTCCTCCTGCTCGAAGCGGTCCAGGGCGCCGCGCTTGCCGGCGCGGGCCATGCCCTGCTCCACCGGCAGGTCAAGCAGCAGGGTCAGGTCCGGCTGCAGGCCCTGCTGCACCCACTCGGCCAGTGCAGCAATACGCTCCTCGGCGATACCGCGGCCGCCGCCCTGGTAGGCGAAGCTGGCGTCGGTGAAACGGTCGCAAAGCACCCAGTGCCCCGCGGCCAGGGCCGGCTCGATCACCTGCCGGATATGCTGGGCGCGGGCGGCAAACATCAGCAGCAGCTCGGCATCCTCGCCGATGGGGGCCTCACCCGGCTCCAGCAGCAGCGAGCGCAGCTTCTCGCCCAGCTCGGTGCCGCCCGGCTCACGGGTCTCGACCAGCTCAATGCCGGCCGTCTCCAGGCGCGCGCGCACATGGGCCAGGTTGGTGCTCTTGCCACCCCCTTCGCCACCCTCGATGGTGATAAAGCGTCCTCGCATCACTCCCCCTTCAAAACAGCGGAAATGCTAACACAAAAAAGGCCCGCCAATGGCGGGCCTGTGTCACAGATGGGGGCGGGGCTCACTCCTCGCCACCGCCCTCCTCGGCGGCAGCAGCCTCGGCTGCCTCATTCTGCTCGAAGAGGTCGTTAAATACCTTGGTAAAGGCCTTGAGCAGCTCCGGGGCCTCCACCTCCATCACCTGCTCGGTCACCCACTTGTTGTCACCCTCGTCGCTGCCGAGGATGGCATGCACACTCAGTCCCAGGTGGCGCAGGAAATTATACGAGGGGGTGCCATTGATGAACTTGTACTCGGCGTAGCCGTCCAGGCGCTCGTTGAGCATCTCGATAAAGGGACCTGCATAATCTCCCTCGCCCAGTTCCTCGGTACGGTTATCGACCATGGTGCGCACCAGCTGTCCGGCCAGCGTCTGCACGAAGCGGGCGCGCTCCTCGTCACCCATGCCGCGTTCGTGGGCCATGCGATCGGCCACCTGGATGAGGAAGGCACAGAACTCGCCGATCACATCCAGCAGCTGGGCGTTGGACTCGAAGTTGAAGCCGGCGCTGTACATCTTGTTGGCCGTCTCCTTGCCCACCTTCCAGGCGGTAAAGGCCAACACCCCGGCCAGCTCCTCAAGCGACTTGGGCTTCTTCTTGTTGTGCCAACGACTTCTGACTCGCACCGCTCACCTCGTTCGATTCGTGCTAGGATTTAATGACCCAGTATATTACTAGGTAATGATAGAGGATGCCATGGCCGAGCCGATGAAGCTGACAGACGATGCCGAGCAACTGGTCCAGCAGGTGCGTCACAACTGCGCCGTCTCCGATGCCCACCACGCCCGCGACTACTCCCTCTGCATCTACCTGCTGAAGATGCGCGAGCTATTCCGCTGGGAACACGGGCTGGGCTTCTCCGAGCGACTGCCCAAAGAGGAACTGGGCGAGTGGATCACCGCACGCGAGCACCACTGGGAGCAATTGGAAGGGACAGATTTCCTCCTCCTCAACTACGCCGACACCGAGCATAGTCCCTACGACAGTGCACCACTGAACCAGGCCCTGGATAGTACAGGCCTCGTCTATAGCGGCGGCCTCTGCGGACCCAAGGCCCACTTCTTTATCGCTGAGCGGGAGAGCCGCGAGGAACAGGATGGCGCCATCATCTATACCTGCGGCCGCGAGCTGGCCCGCGAACTGACCGCGCCGCCCGCCCTCAGCCTGGGCGATACCATCTTCCTGCGCCGCGAATCGCTGCGACGGATGATCTGGGAGCGGCTGGAGGAGTGGGGCGGCGAGGACAAGGAGCGCGCCATCGCCCGTGCCGCCGCCTGCTACGACTTTAACGGCGATTTCGATATCGCCCTGGATGCCATGACCGACGACGAGCTGTCGACCCTGCGCGAACATGAACTGGGCGAGGTCGCCGTCGGCCGTGAACTCGGCCCCGAGTGGGAGGCGATGCTCGCCACCCTCCCCCGCTCGCGCATCGAGTTCCAGCTGCGCGCCATTCGCGACCACCTGGTGGACTGCCGTTACACCCTGCCGAAGATCCTCGATGAGGGACGCGACGCCGCCCTGCATTTTTACCTCGCCAATTTTGATGCCATGCGCAAGGCGATCTTCCCCGAACTGATAGAGGCCTATCAAGGCTATATAAACGGGGATAAAGGCAAGGCGCTACGGGAGACCACTAAACGTGGAGAAGAGCTGTGGTTACAGCAAATGGATATAGCACTAAGTATCCATCGAAAAAATGGTGGTGAACCG
>JBFFRO010000133.1:0-5476 GCA_041572995.1 Thiohalomonadaceae bacterium | reverse complement strand
GGGCCCAGCGCACGCAGCACCTGCAGCGGGCTGCGCGCCGGCGCCTGGCCGGCGAGATTGGCACTGGTGGAGACAATGGCCCCGCCAAAGGCCGCGCACAGCCGGCGCACCAGCGGGTGCGCCGTGACGCGCACCGCCACACCGCTGTGGGTACCGCGGATCCATTCAGGGCACTGCTCACTGGCCGGGACAACCCAGGTGTGGGGCCCGGGCCAGCTCTCATCCAGTCGCTGCTGGTATTCGGCGGCAACGGGGCGGATATAGGGGCGCAGCTGTTCGCTGTCGGCGGCGATGAGGATCACCCCCTTTTGCCAGGGGCGCTGCTTGAGCGCGAGCAGCCGCTCGACTGCACCGCGATCCATCGGATCGCAACCGAGGCCGTAGACCGCCTCGGTGGGATAGGCGATAAGGCCGCCGGCGCGGAGCACGCGGGCGGCCTCTCGGAGCTGGAAGGCGCTAGCCACGGCGTTACCGTTATTCGGCCTCGTCCCCGTCGCCCTCAGCGGACTCGACCGGTTCGCTGTAGCCGCACTCCTTCTGCGGGCAGACCTTCTCGGTACCACGGCGCTTGGTGGTCTTGAGGGTGAGGATGGGCCAGCCGCACTTGGGGCAGGGCTCATCCAGCGGCTCGTTCCACACCGCGTAATCGCACTCGGGATAGGTGGAGCAGGAGTAGAAGATCTTGCCGCGCCGCGACTTGCGCTTGAGCAGGTTGCCCTTGTTGCATTTCGGGCAGGTCACGCCGGTGTCCTCCGGTTTCTCCAGCGGCTCGATATGCTTGCACTTGGGATAGGCGGAGCAGCCGATGAACTTGCCGTAGCGCCCCTGGCGAATCAGCAGCGGTGAGTCGCACTCGGGACAGGTACGCCCCTCGACCACCTCCGGCTCGTTGGGCTCATCCTTGTCGTCACCGAGATTGCGGGTGTAGTCGCAGTCCGGGTAACCGGTGCAGCCGATGAAGCGGCCACGGCGGCCGAGGCGGATGGAGAGCGGCTTGCCGCACTGCGGACAGGCCTCGTCCAGCTCCTCCTGGGTGACATCCTTGCGCGAGACACTCTTGTCCTTCTCGGTGACCAGCTCCTTGAACGGCCCCCAGAACTTGTGCATCAGCGGCACCCACTCCTCCTCGCCACGGGAGACGGCATCGAGCTCGTCCTCCAGCTTGGCGGTGAAGTCGTAATCCACGTACTGGGTGAAGTGCTCGGTGAGGAACTTGTTGACCACCCGACCGACATCGGTGGGGATGAAGCGACGCTTGTCCATCTCCACATACTCGCGGTTCTGCAGGGTGGAGATGATGGAGGCGTAGGTGGAGGGGCGGCCGATGCCGTGCTCCTCCAGCGCCTTCACCAGCGAGGCCTCGGAGAAGCGCGGCGGCGGCTCGGTGAAGTGCTGTTCCGGGCGCAGCTTGAGCAGGTCCACCTGCTCGCCCTCGAGCATCTTCGGCAGCAGCTTGTTGTCGTCGTCCTTGCCCTTGTCGTCGTCGACGCTCTCCTGGTAGACGGCCATAAAACCGGGGTGGACGATGGTCGAGCCGCTGGCACGGAAGACGTTGCCCTCGTCACCGGCGGTGAGATTAACGCCGACGGTATCGAGGGTGGCGTGGATCATCTGGCAGGCGATGGTGCGCTTCCAGATCAGTTCGTAGAGACGGAACTGCTCCTTGGTCAGGTGCTCCTGCAGCAGCTTGGGCACACGACGGATGGAGGTGGGGCGGATCGCCTCGTGCGCCTCCTGGGCATTTTTCGACTTGGTCTTGAAGGCGCGCGGCTCCTTGGGCACGTTGTCGCTGCCGAAGCGCTCGCCGATGTAGGCGCGCAGGTCATCCAGCGCCTCCTGGGCAAGGTTGACCGAGTCGGTACGCATATAGGTGATCAGACCCACGGTCTCACCACCGATATCGATACCCTCGTAGAGTTGCTGTGCGGTGCGCATGGTGCGCTGGGCGGAGAAGCCGAGCTTGCGCGAGGCCTCCTGCTGCAGGGTGGAAGTAGTGAAGGGCGCGGCCGGATTACGCCGGCGTTGCTTCTTCTCCACCTTGGCCACGGTGAGCTTGCCGGAGGCAGCCTCCAGCAGGGCCTTTTCGGCATCGTGGGCCTTTTCGGTGTCGTCGATGCTGAACTGGCTCAGCTTCTCACCCCCTAGGTGGGTGAGCTTGGCGCCGAAATTCTGCGCCGATGCACTCAGGTCGGCCTCGATGGTCCAGTACTCGCGCGGGGTAAAGGCCTCGATCTCCAGCTCGCGCTCGACGATCATGCGCAGCGCCGGAGACTGCACGCGACCGGCGGAGAGGCCGCGGCGAATCTTGCGCCACAGCAGCGGTGAGAGGTTGAAGCCGACCAGGTAGTCCAGGGCACGGCGCGCCTGCTGGGCGTTGACCAGATCCATGGAAAGTTCGCGCGGCTGCTCCACCGCCTCGTTAATCGCACGCTTGGTGATCTCGTGGAAGACCACGCGCCCGACCGTCTTGCCCTCTAGCAACTTCTTCTGCCGGAGGATCTCCAGCAGGTGCCAGGAGATGGCCTCACCCTCGCGATCCGGGTCAGTCGCGAGATAGAGTTCATCGGCCTTCTTCAGGGCCTTGGCGATAGCATCAACGTGACGACTGTTCTTGTCGATCAGCTGGTACTTCATGGCGAAGTCGCTCGCCGGGTCCACCGCGCCCTCCTTGGGCAGCAGATCGCGCACGTGGCCGTAGGAGGCGAGGACCTCATAGCCCTTGCCGAGATACTTCTTAATGGTCTTCGCCTTGGCCGGCGATTCCACGATTACCAGGCTTGTCATATTCTTATTCGGTCAAAACGAGCAATGCCCGCATCACTGCGGGCATTGGGTTTTCGTAACGGCAGCGGGCGCAGATCAATGCAGCATGCCCACCGCCTCGTCGAGTACCAGATCCTCCATCCAGGCCACCGCTTCTTCGCGGCCGGGCTGGTTGAACAGCACCATGAGGATCACCCACTTCAGCTGCTCCAGGTCCACCTCGTCACTCTCCAGCGCCATCACCCGGTCGATCACCATCTCGCGGGTGGCGAGGTCGAGCACGCCCATCTGCTCCAGGAAGAGCAGAAAGCCGCGGCATTCGATATCAAGGCGCTCGCACTCCTGGTCGGAGTAGATACGCATCGACTGGCCGGCATCCAGGGGCAGGGCCTGGGAGTCGTAATTCATATCCGCCAGGCTTTCGAGCCAGTCGAAGGCCTTGCCGATTTCGGGCTTGCGAAAACCGGCGCGCATCAACTCATCGCGCAGGCTGTCGCGGTCCTGACCCAACTCGCCATCATCATAGACGTAGTTTTCGAACAGGTAGATCAGGATATCGAACAGATCTTGCTTCATATTCACCTAACTCTTGCCGGTGCGTTGATAGCCACCCGGCACGACGGCCACCAGGCCTTGTAGTTCCAGCAACAACAGCATGGAGGAAACCGCCTCCGCCGTCAATCCACTGCGCTCCACCAGAGTGTCGATGGATGCACTCTCATAGCCCATGGCCTGGAGAAGTTGTAAGTACTCACTATCCAACTCCAGTTCGGCACCCTCGCTCTCACCCTGAACGGCCGCCGATGCGCCCTCGGCCTCCAGCAGGGCACGCAGCTGGGGAGCCAGTTCCTCGATCACATCGGCGCCGCTCTCCACCAGTTTGGCCCCATCGCGCAGCAGCCGGTGACAGCCCCGAGCCAGGGGATTGTGGATAGATCCGGGGATGGCAAACACCTCGCGCCCTTGCTCCATCGCCTGGCGGGCGGTGATGAGCGATCCGCTGCGCAGCGCTGCCTCCACCACCAGTACCCCCAGGCTGAGACCGCTGATCAGACGATTGCGACGCGGGAAGTGGCCGGGCCTGGGTGGGGTGCCGGGAGGGAACTCGCTGATCAGGGCGCCACCGTTATCGACGATGGCATGGGCCAGCTCACGATTGGCGGCCGGGTAGATGCGATCGGGGCCGGTTCCCATCACCGCGATGGTCTGTCCCCCCGCCTCCAGCGCGCCGCGATGAGCGGCGGCGTCCACCCCCAGGGCCAGGCCGCTGGTAATCACCAGGCCACAGCGGCTCAGGTAGCGGGCAAAATCACGGGCGGTCTCCTCACCGGGCCGGCTGGGGTTGCGGCTGCCGACCATCGCCAGCTGTGGCTGCGAGAGCAGATGAATATCCCCGTGAACAAACAGCAGCGGGGCATCATCGAGCTCGGCCAGCAGCGGCGGGTAATCGCCCGTACCTGGTCGCAACAGGTGACGGCCGGGGGCCTCCAGCCAGGCCAGATCCGCTTCCACCGCTGACCAGTCGGGGGCGCTGAAATAGTTGCGCTCGGAGGGCTTGAGATCGGAGTCGGAGGGCGCCCGCTGAAACAGGCTTTGCGTGTCGCCGTAGCGCTGCAGCAACTCGACCCGGCGCCGCGGCCCCACTCCGGGAGCGCGCAGCAGGGCCAGTTGGCGGCGGAGCTCGTCCATGAGGCAGCGCCCGGACGGGCGCGCTCGGCGCCTAGGGCTTGTTCACCCGGTCGAGCAGGCGTATCGGCCGACTGGCCTCCATCACCAGGGCGTAGCTGACCCGCTCGAAGACGCGGAACACCATCACGATGCCGGCACGCTCATCGGGCATGGTCACATCTTCGGACCACCAGCCCGGGGCGCGGTGGTCACGCAGGGTCTGGCCGCGCTGCATCACACTCAGCACGTTGCCGCGGCTCAGGCCGTCCTGACGTCCACGATCGAGCACCACCACATCGAACTGGCCGATACGCACCACGCCATCGACCACGTGGATAATATGCCCGCTGACATCCTCCTCGGGCACCCGCGGGAAGTAACTCTGGTCGATGATATCCTCGCCCACCGGCATCAGTTTGTCACCGGGGAGGATCTCTCGCGAGGTGGTGACCAGGTGCAGGGTGGCCGGATCGCCGTAACGCTGAACCCGCGCCTCACCCAGGTAGATCGCCTCGTAGCCCAGCACCTCCTCACTCACCGGGTCGACATAGGCACGCCCTGGGCGTACCACCAGATAGGTGCTGAGGTCGGTGCGCTGCAGGTTGCGCACATAGATACGGTTGCCGGCGCCGATGATCAGGTGCTCGTCGGGGCTGGAGACAATGTAGGGAGCCAGCTCCAGCTCTTCCTCGCTAAGCACCCGTGGGCGGTTGAGGAAGGCGCGAATGGCATCGCTGGGAATGGTCGGGATGGCACTCGCCAGATCCTCGACGCGCATCTCCGGGCGCAGCTTGACCACCGGTACACCGGCATCGACCTGCTCGGTCACCACTTCGCCGGGACGGGTGAGGGTGATCATCGGCTGACCGTCGGCACCATAGGTAAGGATGAGGATGTCGCCGGGAAAGATCAGGTGCGGGTTGGTGACGTGCGGATTCTTCTGCCACACCTCGGGCCAGCGCCAGGGGTCCTTGAGAAACATCGCCGAGATGTCCCACAGGGTGTCGCCCTTCACCACCACATAGCGCTCAGGGTAGTCTGGGCG
>JBFFRO010000132.1:0-5571 GCA_041572995.1 Thiohalomonadaceae bacterium | reverse complement strand
GTCTGCGCCTTGTCGGCATTGCGGCTGTACTGCTCATACACCTTGATCGACTGGTTGATATCCACCAGCAGCGCCGAGGCGGTCGGATCATCCGAGGGGGTGAGAATGCGCTTGCCGGTAGAGAGCTGCAGCTGGGTATTATTCAGCTTGCTCTGCTGGTCCAGAATCGCGTTCAGCGAGGTGCGCTGGAACTGTGGGGTTGAGATACGCATCGTCGTACTCTCCGTCAGAAGGCCTGCAACAGGGTCTGGAACAGCTGGTTGGCGGTGGAGATTACCTGCGCGGTGGCCTGGTAGGCCTGCTGGTAGCGCAGCAGATTGGCCGCCTCCTCATCGAGGTTAACGCCGCTGGTCTGCTGATGGGCGGCCTCGGCCTGACGCAGCAGAGTCGAGCTCGCCTCCATGTTCACCGAGGCCTGCTGGGTCTGGGTGCCGACACTGGAAATCATCTGCCCGTAGGCGCCCTGGAAGCTGGTGCTGCCATAGATCAGGGTGCCCTCGGTCTGCCTCGCCGCCATCGCCAGCATGTTGCGGTTATCCCCCACCGCGTTGCTGTTGTTGTCGATGGTAAAGCTGTCGCCAGCCTGTGGCGTGCCGCTGAAGCTGAAGGTCACATCCATGCCACCGACATTAATGGTCTGCTGCAGGTTGTCATCGACACCCGGGACATAGGGGATCACCGCCGGCGTCGCGCCCACCACATCAAACTGCTGGGCGAGTGCGTTATAGGTCATGGTCACCGGCGTGGGCAGCGGCAGATTGCTGCCATCCAGCGGGGTCACGTTGTTGATCCGGCCGCTACCGGCATTCAGCGGCATGCCATTGGCGTCGGTCACCTCCTGACCACTAATGGCGCCGGCGGCGGCGATACGCGCCGGGTCATCCAGCAGCAGGCCGAAATTACGCGCCGCCTCGCTGGTGGGACGGATCAGGAAGCGATCACCGGCAGCGGCACCGGCAATGGTGCTGGTGTCGATGGCCAGACCATCGACGAGGAAGGGGTCGGCGGCCGTACCGGTACCCCCGGCCCAAGGGATCGGCTGGCCGGTGCGGTAGTTACGCGCACTCCAGGCGGCACCGTCGAACTCCAGCAGGTAATCCTCGGTGGTGAGCTGGGCGGTGTCGTTGTAGGCAACCAGCGGCTTGCCGACGGCGACGTTGCCACCATCGATCAGCACCTCGGGGCTCTGCGCGCTAAAGATATCGGTGCCCAGGTTACCGTTCAGGTCCAGACCCAGGGAGTGCTGCTTGTTGAGCTCCTCGGTAATACCCACGGCGATACGACCCAGGGAGTTGCGGCTACCGATAAGCACGTTGTTAATGAAATCCAGGGTCCCGCCCACCTGACCACCGCTGATCAGGTTGCTGATATTGACGGTCGTGCCATTGGCCTGGATCGCCACCTGGCGACGATCCGGTACCAGATCATCGGCGATCACTGCCAGGTTGGTGGTGGTATTACCCACCACCAATCCCTGGCCGCTGCCGATAAAGACATTCACCTGGCCGTCGTCCTGCTCCACGGTAGAGACACTGACCAGCCCCGAGAGCTGGTTCAGCAGCAGGTCACGGCGGTCCAGCAGGTCGTTCGGGTCCTTGCCGGCGGAGGAGCCCTGAGCACGGGCGATCTCCTCGTTCATTTGCGCGATATTGGTGGCCAGCGAGTTGATCTCCTGCACCGACACCTCTAGCTGCTGGTTGGCGCGGCCGTTGAGGTCGCGCAGGCGCTGGTCGACGTAATGAAAGCGGTCGGAGAAGGAGCCGGCACTGGAGAGCATCACCTGGCGCGCGGGGATCGAGCTGGGGCTGTCGGAGACCAGCTGTGCGGCGTTGAAGAAATCCTCCATCACCGGGGTCAGGCCCGCGGTGGGGTCAGCCAGCAGGTTATCGATCTGTGCGGTGAGGGTGTGGAAGGCGTCGAAACTGCCCAGGCTGGAGGTCTGCTTGCGCACCTGCTGGCCGAGGAAGTCGTTGTAGTTACGCTTGACGTTGGAGGCATCGACACCGGTGCCGATAAAACCGAAGCCCGCGAACTGGGCGCGGCGCGCAGCCAGCTCCACCGTCTGGCGGCTGTAGCCCTCGGTGTTGACGTTGGAGATGTTGTGGCTCGTGGTCGTCAGCGCGTGCTGATAGGCCATGAGCCCGGAGGTACCGATGTTCAGTAAGTCAGCCATAGTCTTAGCCGCCGTTGTTCGTCATCGTGGTCGGTTGCGCAGCGGATATCTCTGTTAGCGGTTCCGCGGCGGAAAACTTGAGTGTTTCCTCATCGGCCGGGGGCGTGCCGTGCAGCCCCTCGCGACGCAGGATCTCGCCGATCTTCTCGGCGTAGTTCGGATCAGTGGCGTAGCCCGCCCGCTGCAGCTCCCGGGCATAGGCGGCGGCATCGCCCCCCTGTGCCAGGGCCTGCTGGTAGCGCGGGCTCTCCTTAATGAAGGCGGCATAGTCGTCAAAGCTGGCGGCATAGGAGTCGTAGGCGCGAAACGCGGCGCGCTCCATGGCGCCGATACCCTCGCGGTACTCCAGGGTCTGCTTGGAGACCCGCTCCCCCTGCCAGCGGTGATCCGCCTTGATGTTAAAGAGGTTGTGGCTGCTGGCACCGTCGACTCGGCGGATCACCGAACGCCCCCAGCCGGTCTCCAGCCCCGCCTGAGCCAGCAGCGCCTCGGGGGCCACCCCCAGTTCTCGGGCGACGCGCTCGGCATGCGGGCGCAGGGCACGAATAAAGGAGTTGGGGTCGCCCGGGGTGAACTCCGTGCTGCTCATCTCCGCACGTGTCACCGATTCGACGCTAACCTCATACTTTTCCAGGCTCTGCGGCGACGGTTTATCGACGCTAAAGGGGAGACGCTCGGGCAGGCTGTTCACGCCCCTCTCCCCCTCCGCCGCCGGCTTACCGCCACCAATGCTGCCTTCAAGCTGGCGAATCATCATCTCTGCCAGACCGATACCGCCGCGCTCGCCCAGATCCACGGCCAGCTGCTTGTCGTACATATCGCGGTAGAACTCGCCCTGCTGCCCATCCAGCAGGCCGCCGCCGGGGCTGGCATCACGCATGCTCTTGAGCATCATCTGCAGGAAGATGGACTCAAACTGCTTGGCCACCGTCTCCAGCGCCGCACGTTCGTCCTTGCGCGCAGCGGCCTTGAGCTCGGTGAGCCCCTGGATATCGGTATAGACCGGTTGTTGAGTCATCTGGCTGAGCACGCTTCAGGTCTCCTGAACTAGATGATGATCAGCTCGGCGCGCAGGGCACCGGCTTCCTTGAGTGCCTCAAGGATGGCCACCAGGTCACCGGGTGCGGCGCCCACCTGGTTGACCGCACGCACGATCTCGTTGAGGTCGACGCCGGGGTTGAAGAGGAACATACGGTTGCCCTCCTCACTCACCTCGATGGTGGTGTCGGGCACCACGGCGGTCTGCCCGCCGGCCAGCGGTCCGGGCTGGCTCACCTGGGGGTTCTCGCTGATGGTCACGGTCATGTTGCCGTGGGCCACCGCCGCGGGCATCACCGTCACGTTCTGGCCGATGACCACGGTGCCGGTGCGCGAGTTGACGATAATCTTGGCCGCCGCCTCACCGGGTACCACCTCCAGGTTCTCCAGCAACGCCAGATAGGAGACCCGCTGAGCGGCATCCACCGGGGCGTTGACCCGTACCGAGGAGGCATCGATGGGCATCGCGGTACCGGGGCCGACCATCTCGTTAATCGCCTTGGCCAGACGGTTGGCGGTGGTGAAATCGGGGTTGTGCAGGTTGAACACCAGGCTGTTGCCCTGGGCAAAGGGGGTGGGCACGCTACGCTCAACGGTGGCGCCGTTGGGGATACGCCCGGCGCTGGGCACGTTAATGGTGATGCGCGAACCATCGCCTCCCTCGACCCCCAGACCGCCGACCACCAGGTTGCCCTGGGCGAGGGCATAGATCTCGCCATCGGCACCCTTGAGCGGGGTCATCAGCAGGGTGCCGCCGCGCAGGCTCTTGGCGTTGCCAATGGAGGAGACGGTGACATCGATGCTCTGCCCCGGCTTGGCGAAGGCCGGCAGGGTGGCGTTGACGGTCACCGCGGCGACGTTCTTCAGCTGCGGGTTGATGTTGGGCGGAATGGTCACCCCCAGCTGGCGGAGCATGCTCTTGAGGCTCTGCACGGTGAACTGGGTCTGGCTGGTCTGGTCACCGCTGCCATCGAGGCCGACCACCAGGCCGTAGCCCAGCAGCTGGTTGCTGCGCACCCCGGCTACCGCCGCCAGGTCCTTGACCCGCTCGGCCGCCGCCTGCGAGGTACTGAGCAGCAGCAGAATGAAAATCATCAATTTTTTCATCACGTTACCCTCCCCTTATCAGAACGGCCAGACCACGTCGAAGAAGCGGCTGAGCCACCCCTTGGAGTTGGCGTCGGCAATCACACCGCTGCCGCCGTAGGAGATGTAGGTGTCGGCCAGCTTGGTGGACTCGACGGTGTTCTCGGGGCTGATATCGTCGGGGCGGACGATACCGGAGAGGCGGATGAACTCATCCCCCTGGTTGAGGCTGAGCAGCTTCTCGCCGCGCACTCGCAGGTTGCCGTTGGCCATCACCTCGGCCACGGTGACGGTGATGCTGCCCGACAGGCTGTTGCTCTGGTTGCTCTCACCATCGCCGGTGAAGTCACTGCCGGCAGCGACGCTGTTCTCCAGAATCGGAGTACCACCGAGCAGCATCTGGCGGCCAAACAGGGTCGGTGCGCTCATGCTGATGCTGGTATCGCGGGCGGTGGCGGTGGAGGCGGACTTGCTGGCATCGGTCTTCTCCACCAGCATCACCGTCAACAGGTCGCCCACCCGCAGTGCCTTGCGGTCGCCGAACAACTGCATGCCACCGCCGGCCTGAAAGATGGAGCCGGTGGCGACTCGCGGAGCCTGGGTCGCCACCGGCTCCACCGGAGCGAAGTCCGGGTCGCGCAGCGCCTCGCGGCTGGCGTTGCTGGAACAGCCGCCCAGCAGCACGGCGCCTAGCAGCAGCGGCATCACGATGTAGTGGCTTGAACGGTTCATTATCCTGCTCCCCGGCCTGGGCCTTAGAGGTTGTTGTTCACGTACTGCAGCATCTGATCGCTGGTGGAGATGGCCTTGGAGTTAATCTCGTAGGCCCGCTGGGTCTCGATCATGTTGACCATCTCCTCCACCACGTTGACGTTGGATGACTCCAGCGCCCCCTGGTTGATGCTGCCGAGGCCACCGATGCCGGGATTACCCTGCAGCGGTGCGCCACTGGAGCCGGTCTCGGCGAAGAGGTTCTCACCCATCGCCATCAGCCCGGCGGGATTGACGAAGTCGGCCAGCTGAATGTTGCCGATCTGGGTGGCGCCGGCAGCGCCCGACTGCATCACCGAGACGGTCCCGTCGAGACCGATGGTGATGGACTGGGCATCCTGTGGCACGGTGATCCCCGGCTGCAGCAGGTAACCGCCGGGGGTGACCAACTGTCCCTGGGCATCCATCTGAAAGCTGCCGTTGCGGGTATAGGCCAGCGAGCCGTCGGGCTTGAGCACCTGGAAGAAGCCGCGCCCCTGAATGGCCATATCCAGGGAGTTCTC
>JBFFRO010000131.1:0-5627 GCA_041572995.1 Thiohalomonadaceae bacterium | reverse complement strand
GGCCGCGCTGGTGCTGCCGCAGGGGGAGTGGGGCGCGCGTGTCGGCGAGGCCTTCCAGAACCGCTGGGAGGCCCTGGGCGGCGAGGTGGTAACCCGTATCGACTATGACAGCCGTGAGAACGATTTCGGCCGGTCGCTGAAAGCGCTGCTCAACCTTGATGATAGCGAGGAGCGCAAGCGGCGCATCTCGCGTCTGTTCGAGGGACGGGTGGAGTTCAGCCCGCGCCGCCGCCAGGACGTGGAGTTCTTCTTCGTCGCTGCCTTTCCCCAGCAGGCGCGCCTGCTACGTCCGCAGCTCAAGTTCCATCATGCAGGCGGCCTGCCGGTCTATGCCACCTCGCACGTCTTCTCCGGTGAGGTGGACCGCGCCAAGGACCGAGACATGGACGGTATCGCCTTTGGTGCCATGCCCTGGTCGCTGGATGCGCAGACCCCGCACCAGGACCTACGGCGTGCCGATAAACCAGTGCTGCTGCGCCATGCCGGCCCGCTGCAGAGGCTGGTAGCGATGGGGGTGGATGCCTACCACCTGACGCCGCTGCTGGAACTGTTGATGCAGTATCCTCATGAGCGCTTCCAGGGCGAGACCGGCAACCTCGGTATCGATGAGCAGCGGCGGATCCAGCGTGACCTGCTGTGGGCACGCTTCGACAGTGGCATACCGCGCCTGCAGGAGATTCCCCGCACCCCCGATGAGATGCTGGGTCAGCCTGGGGCCGAAGGCGCTTTCGGCGCGGTGCTGGAGTAGGTACACTCCATGCCCGGTCCTCTGCCCCCGGGCGAAATCGGTGCCGCGGCCGAGCAACAGGCACTGAACTATCTGTGCTCACGTGGGCTCAAACTGCGTGAACGTAATTACCGCTGTCGTGGCGGCGAGCTGGACCTGGTGATGGAGGAGGGTGATGCCCTGATCTTCGTCGAGGTGCGCTTTCGTCGCAGCGAGCGTTTCGGTGGTGCCGCCGAGAGCATCGACCGTCACAAACGCGAACGGCTGTGGCTGGCCGCGCAACACTATCTGCAGCGCTACCGTCTGGAACGTAAGGCCTGCCGTTTCGATGTGGTGGTGGTGCGTCCCGGCGATGCCATCGACTGGCTTAAAGATGCCCTGCAACAGGAATAGGAGTGGACGTGCTCGCACGCATCAACCAACACTTCAGTGAAAGCCTCCGGGTGAAACAGGAGGCCATGGAGACCATGGGGCCGGTGATTATCGAGGCCGCCGAACTCATCGGCCGCTCGTTGGTCGCCGGCGGCAAGGTGCTCAGCTGCGGCAATGGCGGCTCGGCCGGTGATGCCCAGCACTTCTCCTCGGAGATGCTCAACCGTTTCGAGCGTGAGCGTCCCGGTCTGCCCGCCATGGCACTGACCACCGACAGCTCCACCATTACCTCCATCGCCAATGATTACGATTACAACCAGGTGTTCGCCAAGCAGGTGCGGGCCCTGGGCCAGGAGGGGGATGTGCTGCTGGCCATCTCCACCAGCGGCAACTCGGCCAATGTGGCCGCGGCGATCGATGCGGCCCATGACCGCGGCATGGCGGTGGTGGCGCTGACCGGGCGTGATGGCGGGGAGATGGCCGCACGCCTCGGCCCCAGCGATGTCGAACTGAGAGCGCCGCAGGCCTCCACCGCCCGTACCCAGGAGCTGCACCTGCTGCTGATCCACTGCCTTTGCGATTTGATCGACCTGCAGTTGTTTGGCCCGGTCGAAGAGTAGGAGATTGATAATGAAGGGATTGCTCATTTCCGCACTGGCGGCTTTGCTGCTGCTCAATGGTTGTGCCGCCCCGGTGGTGCTCGGCGGGGCCGCTGCCGGCGGTGCGGTGGTCGCCTCCGATCAGCGCAGTGCCGGCACCATGCTTGATGACCAGAGCCTAGAGCTGAAGGTGGGCTCTGCCCTGGCCGACGATAATGAGATTGCCGCCGAGGTGCACGTCAACACCACGGTGGTCAACGCCCGCGCCCTGCTTACCGGCGAGGCCCCCAGCGCCGAGCTTAAGGCCCGTAGCGGACGTATTGCTGCCGGGGTTACGGGTATCAAGCGGGTATTCAACGAGCTGATGGTGGGCGAGACCACAGGCCTGGGTTCACGCAGCAGCGATGCCTGGATCACGACCAAGGTGAAGTCCGCCCTGCTCGGTGATGACAAGGTGCAGGGGCTGGCCATCAAGGTGGTCACCGAACGCGGCATCGTCTATCTGATGGGGCTGGTCAGTCGTGAGCAGGGCGATGCCGCCGCCTACGCCGCCAGTCAGGTCTCCGGTGTCAAACGGGTGATCAAGCTGTTCCAGTACCAGTGAGCACCGACCTACCTGACTCTTTTTTTGAGGCGCTGAGAGAACGCCTTCCCTCCACCGCCCTGCTGAGCGAGCCCGGCGACTGCTGGGCCTACGGCATCGACAACAGTCGTCGCCATCATCCCCCCGCACTGGTCGTCCTGGCCGAGAACAGCGAGCAGGTGGCCGCTACCCTGGCCCTCTGTCACCAGTACCGTATTCCCGTGACCCCCCGTGGTGCCGGCACCGGCACCGCGGGGGCGGCGGTGCCTATCGAAGGCGGGGTGGTGCTCTCCACCGAGCGCATGCGTCGCATTATCGAGGTGGACCCGGAGAACCGGCGCATGCGGGTTGAGCCCGGGGTGAGCAACCAGCAGGTACAGCAGGCGGCGGCCGAGCACGGTTTTTTCTGGCCGCCGGACCCCACCAGCTCGGTGGTCTGCACCATCGGTGGCAATCTGGCCTGTAACGCTGCCGGACCACGGGCGGTGAAGTACGGTACCCCGCGTGAGAATGTCCTCGGCCTGCGTGCGGTGAGCGCCGACGGCCGTGCTCTGGTGACCGGGGTTCAGACCAGCAAGGGGGTGGTGGGGTACGACCTGACCCGGCTGCTGGTGGGCTCGGAGGGGACCCTGGCGGTGATCACCGAGGCGACCCTCAGACTCACCCCCCTGCCCGAGGCGCGCCGTACGCTGCGGGCTCTCTACGCCGACATGGGCGCCGCGGCCCGTGCTGTGGCGCGAATCATGGCCCAGCCGGTCACCCCCTGTGCCCTGGAGTTTCTCGATGGTGCCGCCCTGCGTATGGCCCGTGAGCACGGTGGTGCCGAGCTGCCCGAGGCCGCGGGTGCGTTGCTGATGATTGAGGTGGATGGGGCCGAGGCCTGTCTGGATGCGGCGGTCGCCTCGGTACAGGCGGCGGCAGAGGGCGAGGGCTGCCTGGAACTGCGTGCAGCCCGGGACGAGGATGAGGTGTCGGCGCTGTGGGCGGTGCGCAAGGCGCTCTCGCCGGCGCTGAGGCATGTGGCACCGAAGAAGATTAATGAGGATGTGGTGGTACCGGTCTCGCGTATACCAGCGCTTATCGACGGTATCGCTGAGCTGGGCGAGCGTTACGGCATCGCCATCGTCAACTTCGGCCATGCCGGTAACGGCAACATCCACGTCAACCTGCTGGTGGACCCGGACGACCCGCAGCAGATGAGTGCCGCCGAGTCCTGTCTGGATGAACTCTTCACCCTGGTGCTGAGCCTCGACGGCTCGCTCTCCGGGGAGCACGGCATCGGCCTGGTCAAACGCGACTTCGTCGCCCGCGAGACCGACCCGGTGGCGCTGGAGCTGATGTGGGGCATTAAGCAGCACTTTGATCCCCACGGTATCCTCAACCCCGGCAAGAAGCTTCCCCAACAAGGGTGAGCGCGATGAGGCCTTTGAGCATAAGCCTGTTGCTGCTGCTGTTTTCAGCCCCCGCGTGGGCCGCCTGCGAGGGTGAGGTCGCGCCTACCACCGCCGCCACGCGTGGTTGCGCCGAGCGTGCGGCGCAGAGCCATGAGAAGCGCCTGCAGGCCGAGGTAGCCCGTCTGAGTGAGGCGCTGCAGGACGAGTCACGCCGCACACTGTTTGCGGCAGAGCAGGAGGCCTGGACAGCCTGGCGCGAGGCCACCTGTGCCCTCGAGGCCGATCAGGCTCGCGAACCGGGGACCATGATGAGGGGCAGCATGGCCGCTGAACTGCATGCCGGCTGTATGGGCTATCAGGCCCGCCGGCGGCTCAAGGCCCTGGTGGGCATCACCGAAATGTTCTCCCTTAAGTAGCCCCGGCCCTTGTCATAAGCCGCCGAAAGCTATACCTTCCCCCACCGGAGTCGGCCAGACAGTCGCTGTGCCCTTGGGCATGGAGGAAAGTCCGGGCTCCATAGGGCAGGGTGCCAGGTAACGCCTGGGCGGCGCGAGCCGACGGAAAGTGCAGCAGAAAGGATACCGCCGATGGATCCCTCGGGATCACAGGTAAGGGTGAAAAGGTGCGGTAAGAGCGCACCGCGCCGGTGGCAACACGCGGTGGCGATGGTAAACCCCACCCGGAGCAAGACCAAATAGGGGAACGATGGTGTGGCCCGCACTGTTCCCGGGTAGGTTGCTTGAGGAGCGCGGTGACGCGACTCCCAGATGAATGGCTGTCCACGACAGAACCCGGCTTATCGGCCGACTCCACCTTATATATCTAAAGAAAAAGCCGGGCTGAGCCCGGCTTTTTCTTTGTCCCACTCTGATCCACCACCCTCAAACTTGAGACTTTACTTTAACTTCTAACCCCAATTTCATGATTGGGAAAGACAATATCTCCCCTGCCTTGGTGAGTACTTACTTCGTTTTTGCTGAACACAGCTAAGTTGTTGTCACAAAAGAGAGAATTCCCCTTTTTTTGACCGCTTTTTACTTGACTTGTGGTGCCTTGAGTTCCTATAGTGTCAAAAGATGGCAATAAGTGGATCTTAGTGGGACAGAGAAGTCCGTAGGGGGGAAGTCGGTGTTTCGAGGAGTAAGCGAGCTCAATCTGGACGCAAAGGGGCGCATGGCCATGCCGACGCGCTACCGCGAGCGTCTGCGCGAGCGCAGCTCCGGTCAGCTGGTCATCACCATCGACATCGACGAGCGTTGCCTGCTCATCTACCCCAAGCCCGAATGGGAACTCATCGAGGCCAAGCTCGACGCCCTCCCCAGCTTCAACCCCCACGCCCGCCGCGTTCAACGCCTGCTGCTTGGCCATGCCACCGACGTGGATATGGACGGTCACGGCCGCCTGTTGCTGCCCCTGCCGCTGCGCCAGTACGCAGATCTGGAGAAGGACGTCGTGCTGATTGGCCAGGGCAAGAAGTTCGAGCTGTGGTCCGGTGAGCTCTGGAACGCCAAGCGCAACGAGTGGTTGGCGGAAGAGAGTCTGGACGGCGAGGCGATGCCCGCCGAGCTACAGAGCCTCTCGCTCTAGTGGCCCAGGCGATGGAACATCTGCCGGTACTGTTCGAGGAGACGGTGGCGGCACTGGCGGTGCGATCCGATGGCATCTACCTGGATGGCACCTTCGGTCGCGGTGGCCACGCCGCCGCGGTGTTGGAACAACTGGGCCCCGATGGGCGCCTGCTGGCAACCGACAAGGACCCGCAGGCGGTGGCCGAGGCTGAAAGCCGCTTCGGCGGCGATGCGCGATTCGAAATTGTCAGGGGGAGCTTCACCATGCTGGCTGACGAGGTGAAACGGCGTAACTGGGAGGGGAGGGTGAACGGCATCCTCCTCGACCTGGGCGTCTCCTCGCCGCAGCTGGACGAGGCCGAGCGCGGCTTCAGCTTCATGCGC
>JBFFRO010000130.1:0-5737 GCA_041572995.1 Thiohalomonadaceae bacterium | reverse complement strand
TGGTAGACCGGTGGCTCACCCGCCGGACGGGTTTTGAAGCGGCGATGCAGCCACAGGTACTGCGCCGGTGCCTGACGTACGTACTCCTCAATCAGACGATTGATGCGCGAGGCGTCGGCGGCATCATCCCCGGAGGGGAAGCCCTCCAGTGCAGGCAGGATGTGGATGTCATAGCCCCCCCGATCGCGGCGAATGGGGAAGTAGGGCACCACCTGGGCGCCGGTCATCGAGGCCAGGCGGGAGGTGGCGGTGACGGTCGCTGTGTTCACGCCCATAAAGGGAACAAAGACGCTGTTTTTCTCGCCGAAATCCTGATCCGGCAGGTACCAGCAGGTGAGCCCGCGCTTCAGCCCGCGGGCCATGCCGCGCAGGTCGCGGTGGGCGACGGCACTCAGGTAGTGGCGAAGGCGCAGGTTCGTGGTGTAGGCCTCGAACAGCGGGTTTTTGCGCTGCGGCTTGTAGAGAAACTGGAAGCGGTGCTGCATGGTCAGCAGGCGTGCGCCCAGTTCGAAGCTGGTGAAGTGGGCGCTGAGCAGGATCACGCCCTTGCCGTCTGCCGCGGCCTTTTCCAGGTTCTCCAGACCATGAAGGTGGGCGAGCGGGCGTAGGCGACTATCGGAGGCCCACCAGCTGAGGGCGCTCTCGAAGACGGTGCGCCCGGCATTGCGAAAGTGTTCCCGGATCAGGGCATCGCGTTCGGCCTGGCTGAACGCGGGAAAGCACTCTTCGATATTGCGCTGCACCACATGCCGGCGCTTTCCCATAAGCCAGTACATCAGCGTGCCGATCGGGCCGCCCAGACCCATCAGCAGGCTATAGGGGAGCAGGGTCAGCAGGCGCAGCACTCCCAGCCCCAGCCAGGTGGGCCAGTGGCGCGGGGCGAGGTAGTCGCTGGCGCGAAAGCGCGGTGCCTGGGATTCGCTCATGGCGGCTTAGTCTCTGGCCCTGTGAAGGCCGCGGCGTGCGGCCATCGCCCTGCCGAAGCGTTGCCGCTGCTCGGCATTGAAGCTGCTTTGGGCCGTATCCAGCAGCTCCTCTTCCTGGCGCACATGTTCGCGCTGGGTTTC
Organism: Thiohalomonadaceae bacterium; assembly: GCA_041572995.1. Lineage (GTDB taxonomy): Bacteria > Pseudomonadota > Gammaproteobacteria > Thiohalomonadales > Thiohalomonadaceae > JBFFSW01. Next base: position 4,670 of record JBFFRO010000130.1, on the reverse strand, counting down.
GGCGAAGCGCACAGAGAGGGCATCAAAGGCAGCAACATCATCAATGGCAGCGGGGTTCATCAGTTGCCCCTCCAGCTTGGCCCAGAGAATATCGAGCAGCTCGTGCTCGCCGCGCAGGTGCTGGACGCGATCGGCCAGTTTGGGAGAGAGCTCGGCGAGGGCGGGAAAGAGGTCCTGCTCCTCGTCCTGATGATGGTGGCGGGCGGCACTGGAGAAGTAACGATGAACCTGGGCCGCGGCCTGGTGCACCTCCTCGTCGTAGCCGCGCTCAATGAGGTGCGCGGCTAGCCGCTCCAGGGTATCGCAGTGGGCGATCAGCCGCTGGTGGCAGGCGCGCAGCAGGCCAATGGGGTCGCTGAAGTCGGGCGCCGGACCGGGGAAGAGGTGGTTGCTGTCCATGGGGGGCTATCTTAGCAGTGCGCGCGGGGCAGGTGGAGCCGAAGAGCGGATCGCAGCCGGGGATCAAAAAAGGCGGCCGGAGCCGCCTTTTTTGTGGCCGTTGCTGTGCTTACTGGAACCAGCGGTTGATCTGCTCCAGGTCGGCCACCTCCAGGGTACCCGCGGCCTGCTTGAGGTTGAGGGTGGCGAGCAGGTAGTCGTAGCGTGCACGGGCGTAGTCGCGTCGGGCCAGGTAGACCTGGCGCTGGGAGTTGAGCACGTCGACCACGGTGCGGGTTCCCACCTCGAAGCCGGCCTGGGTGGCCTCCAGCGCGGTCTGGGTGGAGGAGAGCGATTGCTTGAGCGCCTTCACCTGGCTGATGCCGGCGACCACGCCGAGGTAGGCACCACGGGTCTGGCGCACGGTGGCACGGCGCTGCTGGTCCAGCCCCTCCATGGCCTGCGTGAGGCGGTAGCCGGCCTCACGCACGGTGGCGCTGGTGCGGCCACCGGAGTAGAGGGGGACGTTGAGCTGCAGGCCGATGCTGTTGGTGGTGTTCTCGTTGCCGAGCACGCCCGCATCGCTGGTGTCGGAGTAGCGATGGCTGGCGACCAGGTCGAGGCTGGGGTAGTGGCCCGCCTGCAGACGTCGCACCTCTTCGCGCGCGGCGTTGACCGTCGCCTCGGTGGCCAGCAGGCCGAGGTTCTGCTGTAGGGCGGTCTCGACCCACTGATCGATATCGGCCGGTTCGGGGCCGACCAGCGCCATCGACTCGCTCAGCGGGGCCGGGGCGTCGGGCTCGAGGCCGGTGAGCTCGCGCAGCGCCTCGCGGGCGATCTCCAGCTGGTTCTGGGCGGCGATCTCCTGGGCGATCACCAGGTCATAGCTGGCCTGGGCCTCGTGCACATCGGTGATGGCCGAGAGCCCCACCTCAAAGCGCTGCTTGGTCTGGCGTAGCTGCTGACTGATGGCGCGTTTTTCTGCCTCGGCAAAGGCCAGGCTGTCCTCAGCGGCAAGCAGGTTGAAGTAGGCCTCGGCCACGCGCAGGACGAGGCTCTGCCCGGCGGCGCGCAGTTCGGCGTCGGCCTGGGCAATGCCCGCATCGGCCTGACGCAGCTGCACGTAGTAGTCGTGGTGGTAGATGCTCTGCACCAGGCTGAGGGTATAACCGTTGGTGTCGTAGCTGCTGCTGCCCTGGCCGGTGATGTCCGTGTCGATGGAGTTGGCGGTGGCCGTCAGGTTCACCTGCGGCAGCAGTGCCGAGCGGCTCTGCGGACGGATCTCCAGGGAGGCGCGATGAGCGGCCTCGGCAGCGCGAAGCTGTGGGTCGCTCTCCAGTGCCTGCTGGTAGACATCCAGCAGATTGGCAGCCTGCACGGAGAGGGGCAGGACCAGGCCGGCGACGGCGAAGAGTTTGGCGGCGGTACGAAGCATCGTGCGTCCCTTTGAAATATTAGTGCATCCTAATATAGTGGTCCGGTCCCCCCTCGATCAAGGGGTGAGGCCCTTAAAGCTCGAAGCTGTGCGGCGCAGCGCTGTTCTCCAGCGGCTCCAGCTCGATCTCAAAGAGCTCCTCTTCGGCCCACTCGGCACCACCGGTGCGGGTGATGAGCACAGCGTTCATCGCTGGGCCTTCACCCACCACCGCGAACATGCGGCCGCCGCCGTTGAGGGCGTGCTTGAGCGAGGGGTCCAGCTGGGCCACCGAACCGCCAAGGACGATGACGTCGTAGGGGACGTGGGCGTCCCAGCCGCGGGCCGCGTCCCCCTCTTCCAGGGTAACGTTGTCGATCCCCTGGGAGTTGAGGTTCTCCTCGGCCATGCTCAGCATCGCCGGGTCGATATCGACACTGTAGACGTGAGCGGCGCGGCGCGCCAGCAGGGCCGTGAGGTAACCGCTGCCGGTGCCCACCTCCAGCACCTTGTCGCCGGGCTGAACGTTAATCGCCTGCATGATGCGGGCCTCAACTCGCGGGGCCAGCATGTGGCGACCCTTGCCCAGCGGGATCTCGATATCGGTGAAGGCCAGGGCGCGGTGCTCCTCGGGTACAAAGGCCTCGCGCGGGGTGTCAGCGATCAGCTCCAGAACCTGCTCATCAAGCACGTCCCAGGGGCGGATCTGCTGCTCGATCATGTTGTGACGGGCCTTCTCTACATTCATCTCCACCATCTTCTCCCCTACTCTTTATTAGGCTTGGCGTGCATTTTACAGGTTTATGCCGATTATCGACAGGCTGGCAATATGTAAGCGTTCACATACCCCAAAAACACTGGTGTTATTGGGGATGCTACTGTGTTGCCCGGGGGCTTGCCTTGATAATAGCGGCTGTCTGATGTACCTTTAGGCGACATACGCTGGGGGCGCCCCGTCCCTGAGTCGACCGATTCTGCGGCCCCTAAATTAAGGCCGCGTTAAGGCGCGGCCAGGGGCGTGGCTGAGATGAACCCTTTGAACCTGATCCAGTTAACGCTGGCGTAGGGAAGCCGAACGCCTTGTGTATCATGGGCGCTCCGCCTCCCTCCTTTCGGAGCACCATGATGAGCGCCATTCCCGAAGAATTCCTGAAGAAGACCTCGCAGCTGTCCGAAGAGGTCACCAAGCCGTTTCCCAAATCGCGCAAGATCTATGTCGAGGGCCCACGCCCCGATATTCGTGTGCCGGTGCGAGAGGTGAGCCAGGACGACACCATGACCTCCGGCTCGCCGGAGAGCAATCCGCCCATCTATGTCTACGACACCTCCGGCCCCTATACCGATCCCAGTGCCAAGATCGACCTGATGGCCGGCCTGCCTGCGCTGCGCGAGCAGTGGATCGCCGAGCGTGGTGATACCGAGCAGCTGGATGGTCCCACCTCCGCCTACGGCGCTGAGCGTCAGAACGACCCGGAGCTGGCCGAGCTGCGTTTCGAGCACATCCGTGCCCCGCGTCGAGCCCAGGCCGGCAAGAACGTCACCCAGATGCACTACGCCCGCCAGGGCATCATCACCCCGGAGATGGAGTTCGTCGCCATTCGCGAGAACAACATGCTGCAGCAGATGAAGGCCGACCCGGCCTATGAAAAGCTGCTGCGCCAGCACCAGGGGCAGAGTTACGGCGCCAATATCCCCGATGAGATTACCCCCGAGTTCGTGCGCTCGGAGATCGCCGCCGGCCGCGCCATCATCCCCGCCAACATCAACCACCCGGAGCAGGAGCCGATGATCATCGGCCGCAACTTCCGCGTGAAGATCAATACCAACATCGGCAACTCGGCGGTCACCTCGTCGATTGAAGAGGAAGTCGAGAAGCTGGTCTGGTCCTGCCGCTGGGGCGGCGACACCCTGATGGATCTCTCCACCGGCAAGAACATCCATGAGACCCGCGAGTGGATCCTGCGCAACGCCCCCGTGCCCATCGGTACCGTGCCCATCTACCAGGCGCTGGAGAAGGTCAACGGCATCGCCGAGGACCTCACTTGGGAGGTATTCCGTGACACCCTTATCGAGCAGGCCGAGCAGGGTGTCGACTACTTCACCATCCATGCCGGCGTGTTGTTGCGCTACGTGCCGCTGACCGCCGAGCGCGTCACCGGCATTGTCTCGCGCGGCGGCTCGATCATGGCCAAGTGGTGTCTTGCCCACCACGAGGAGAACTTCCTTTACACCCACTTCGAGGATATTTGCGAAATCCTCAAGGCCTATGACGTCGCCTTCTCCCTCGGTGACGGTCTGCGTCCCGGCTCGCTGGCCGATGCCAATGACGCGGCCCAGTTCGCCGAGCTGGAGACCCTGGGTGAGCTGACCAAGATCGCCTGGGAGCACGACGTGCAGGTGATGATCGAAGGTCCCGGCCACGTGCCGATGCAGATGATCGAGGAGAACGTCACCAAGGAGCTGAAGGATTGTTTCGAGGCCCCCTTCTACACCCTCGGCCCGCTGATCACCGACATCTCCCCTGGCTACGACCACTTCTCCTCCGGCATTGGCGCGGCGCAGATCGGCTGGTACGGCACTGCCATGCTCTGCTACGTCACGCCGAAGGAGCACCTCGGCCTGCCCAACAAAGAGGATGTGCGCGAGGGGATCATCACCTACAAGGTCTCAGCACACGCCGCCGACCTGGCCAAGGGCTTCCCCGGGGTACAGGTGCAGGACAACGCCATGTCCAAGGCACGCTTTGAGTTCCGCTGGCTGGACCAGTTTGGGCTGGCCCTAGACCCGGAGAAGGCGATGCAGTTCCAAGACGAGACCATGCCCGCCGAGGCGCACAAGGTGGCCGACTTCTGCTCCATGTGCGGTCCGAAGTGCTGCT
>JBFFRO010000129.1:0-5762 GCA_041572995.1 Thiohalomonadaceae bacterium | reverse complement strand
GCGCCTGATGCAGAGCATTACCGAGGTTCTCGGCCCGGAGGGGCCGTTTGCACGTCTGCTCGACGGCTTCGCGCCGCGTGCCCAGCAGCAGGCAATGGCCGAAGCGGTGGCCACTGCCCTGGACGAGGGCTCTACCCTGGTGGCCGAGGCCGGCACCGGTACCGGTAAGACCTTTGCCTATCTGGTTCCCGCCATCCTCTCCGGCGGTAAGGTGATTATCTCCACCGGAACCAAGAATCTTCAGGATCAGCTCTATCACAAGGACCTGCCACTGGTGCGCAAGGCGCTGGGCGTGGCCTGCGATACCGCCCTGCTCAAGGGGCGGGGCAACTACCTTTGCGTGCATCGCCTGGAGCTGGCTCTGGATGAGGGACGCTTTGCCAGCCGTACCCTGGGCCGGCAGTTGCAGGAGGTGCGCAAGTGGGTCTCGCGTACCGACAGCGGCGATATCGCCGAGCTGACCGAGCTGCCCGAGGACTGGTCGCTATGGCCGCAGGTCACCTCTACCGCCGATAACTGTCTGGGTAGCGACTGCGACTACTGGGACGAGTGTTTCCTCACCCAGGCCCGCCGCCGGGCCCAGGAGGCGGACCTGTTGGTGGTCAACCACCACCTGCTGTTCGCCGATATGGCGCTGCGCGATGAGGGCTTTGGGGAGCTGCTGCCGGGGGCCAATGCCTTCATTCTCGACGAGGCCCATCAGCTGCCGGAGACCGCCTCCAGCTTTTTCGGTATCGGTGTCAGTGCCAATCAGATCTGGGAGCTGTGCCGGGATGCCATCGCCGAGGACCTGCGCGAGGCGGGCGAAGACCCGCAGGTGCGCCGTGCCGCTGAGGTGCTGGAGAAGGAGGTTCGTGACCTGCGCCTGTGTTTTCCCGCCGAGCCCCGGCGCGGTCCCTGGCGAGAGCTTGATGGCTTCAAGGGCGTGGCCGAGGCCCTTAGTGCGGTGGGCGAGGCACTGGAGGCGCTCAAGGGGCTGCTGGAGCCACTGGCTGCACGGGGCAAGGGGCTGGAGAGTTGCGCCCGCCGGGTAAACGATATCCACGAGCGTTTTCAGCTGCTTTCGGCCGATGCGCCAGAGGGGTATATCCACTGGTACGAGACCCACACCCGCTCGCTCACCCTCAATCTCACGCCGCTGGATGTGGCCGAGCTGTTTGCCCGGCAGATGCAGGAGAAGGCCGCCGCCTGGATCTTTACCTCGGCCACCCTGGCGGTGGGCGACAGCTTCGAACATTTCAGTCATCGCCTCGGACTGGAGGATGCGCACTGTGAGCGCTGGGACAGCCCCTTTGATTACCGCAACCAGTCGCTGCTCTACGTTCCCCCGGACATGCCCGAGCCCAACAGCGCCGATTACACCCTGGCGGTGGTGGAACAGGCGCGCCGGGTACTACGCCTGAGTCGCGGGCGGGCCTTCATCCTCTTTACCAGTCACCGTGCCCTGCGCCAGGCGGCTGAACTGCTGGCCGACTCACTGGATTACCCGCTATTGATCCAGGGCGATGCCCCCCGCGCCCGCCTGCTGGAGCAGTTTCGCGAAAAGGGGGACGCGGTGCTGCTGGGCACCGGCAGTTTTTGGGAGGGGGTGGATGTCCGTGGCGAGGCGCTATCCTGCGTGATTATCGACAAGCTGCCCTTCGCCTCGCCCGGCGACCCCATCCTGCAGGCGCGTATCGATGCCATGCGCAGCCGCGGCGGTAACCCCTTCTTCGAGTACCAGCTGCCGCAGGCGGTGATTACCCTCAAGCAGGGGGTAGGACGCCTGATCCGCGATGTCAGTGACAGCGGCGTGCTGGTGCTGTGCGATCCGCGCCTGGGCAGCCGTGGCTACGGGCGTACCTTCATCGACAGCCTGCCGCCGATGTCCAAGACCCGCAAGCTGGAGGTGGTGGAGCGATTTTTTGCGCGTGAGGGAGAGTTGGGGTAGTGTTCGCAGATATTATTTCCGCATGACAGAGTTTGAGTGACAAGGAGTAGACGATGAAGACCATGAACAAGGCCCTGCTGGGCGCCGCTGCGCTGATGATGCTTCCCGGTATGGCTGCCGCCGATGTGGGTGTGGGCGTGCGAGCCAGCACCCTGGGCCTGGGTGTCGAGCTGGGTATGCCCCTGACCGACAAGCTCAACGTGCGTGCCGGCATTAACCGCATCTCGCGTGACAATGACCAGACCATCGACAACATCGATTACACCGCGACTCTGGATTTCTCCTCCACCAACCTGATGCTGGACTTCCACCCCTTTGAGGGTAGCTTCCATCTGACCGCGGGTTACCTCATGAGCAGTAACAAACTGAGCGCCACCGCGACACCGGCCGCCGGTGTGACCATCGGTAACACCACCTACACCCCGGCCGAAATCGGCCGTATCGATGCCAGCATCGAGTTCGGTAGCGGCCCCTACGTGGGCTTCGGCTGGGGCAACCTGCCGGCCTCCGGTCTCGGCTTCTCACTGGAGGTGGGTCTGGTGCAAATGGGCGTGCCGGATGTGAATTTCTCCGTTTCCGACCCCAATAACCTCAATGCCGTGACCCAGGCGGATATCAATGCAGAGATTGCCAACATGCAGGCTGATCTCGATGAGTTCGAGCAGTACCCGGTGATCTCTCTGGGCCTCTCCTACGGTTTCTAAGTCCGGGGGGATGGTTGAGCGGGCCGGACCTTTCAAGGTTCGGCCCGCTGTCGTTTAGCCGATGAAACTACTTGCGATCGATACCTGTACCGAGGCCTGTTCCGCGGCCCTCTACCTCGACGGCGACGTGCTGGAGCGCTATGAATTGGCCCCACGCCGTCACGCCGAGTTGCTGTTGCCCATGGTGGAGGGGCTACTGGCCGAGGCGGGGCTGAAGCTGAACGGGCTTGACGGCCTAGCCTTCGGCCGCGGTCCCGGGGCCTTCACCGGCGTGCGTATCGGTGTCGGTATTGCCCAGGGGCTAGCCTATGGTGCTGAGCTGCCGGTGCTACCGGTCTCCACTCTGGCGGCGCTGGCGCAGCAGGCGGCCCGTACCACTGAGCACGCCGCTTTTCTGGCGGCCATTGATGCGCGCATGGAGGAGGTCTACTTCGCCCCCTATCGCCTGGGCGATGATGGTCTGGTGATCGCCTGTGGTGAGGAGCGGGTGTGTGCCCCCGCAGATGTCGGCTGGCCGCAGGAGGGGGAGTGGTTCGGTATCGGCAGCGGCTGGCAGGCCCACGCCGAGGCGCTGGCGGGGGCCGGCAACGGGGTGGTCGGTTGGCAGGGTGAGGCCTATCCTCGCGCCCATGACATCGCCCTGCTGGGGGCCGCCCAGCTTGCCCGTGGTGAGGGACTGCCTGCCGAGCAGGCCCTGCCGGTCTACCTGCGCGATAACGTGGCGAAGAAGAAGGGGGAGCAGTAGGCCTTTCTGCCCATCGGCCGGCAATTAAAAAAAGGGCGCCTCGGGCGCCCTTTTTTTATTCTGAACGGTATTCACCCAGGCTATGTCAGCAGTTTCTCCAGTATCCGCTGGTAGATGGCGGAGAGGGTCTCCAGGTCTTCAATTGAGACACACTCGTTCACCTTGTGGATGGTGGCGTTGAGCGGACCCAGCTCCAGCACTTGGGCGCCGGTGGGGGCGATGAAGCGCCCGTCCGAGGTGCCACCGGCGGTATTCACCTCGGGGCGGTAGCCGCACACCTCCTCGATGGCCGCGGTGGTCGCCTGTAGCAGGGCTCCGGTCTCGGTGACGAAAGGGTTGCCGGAGAGATTCCAGTCGATGTCGTAATCCAGCCCGTGTCGCTCCAGCAGCGCCTCGACCTTCTCTCTCAGGCCGGTGTCTGTCTGCTCGGTGGAGAAGCGGAAGTTGAACACCACCTCCAGTTCACCGGGGATAACGTTGGTGGCACCGGTGCCGGCCGCGATGTTGGAGATCTGGAAGGAGGTGGGGGGAAAGTGGTTGTTGCCCCGGTCCCACTCGATGGTAGCCAGTTCGGCCAGTGCCGGCGCGGCTAGGTGCACCGGGTTGCTGGCCAGGTGGGGGTAGGCGACATGCCCCTGTACCCCCTTGACCCGCAGCACGCCGTTGAGCGAGCCACGACGCCCGTTCTTGACCACATCGCCTACCTGGACCGTGCTGGTCGGTTCGCCCACCAGGCACCAGTCGATCTTCTCTCCCCGCGTCTCCAGGGTCTCGATCACCTTGACCGTACCGTCTACCGCCGGCCCTTCTTCGTCGGAGGTGATGAGGTAGGCGATGGAACCGTTGTGGTTCGGGTGTTCGATGACAAAACGTTCGCAGGCGGTGATGAAGGCGGCGATGGAACCCTTCATGTCGGCTGCGCCGCGGGCATGCAGCATGCCATCGTCGATGGCTGCCGAGAAGGGCGGGTGAGTCCAGCGCGACTCATCTCCGGTAGGCACCACGTCGGTATGCCCGGCGAAGCAGAAGAGCGGGCCGTCGCCGCCGCGGCGCGCCCACAGGTTCTCCACCTCGCCGAAGGACATGGGCTCGCAGTCAAAGCCGATGGCGCTCAGGCGCTCGCAGATGAGCTTTTGGCAGTCGGCATCGTCGGGGGTGATGGAGCGTCGGCGCAGCAGCGCCTGGGCCAGGTCTAGGGTCGCGCTCATGGTGTTCCCGTATTCGCTAGGTATGGCCGCATTATACGGGGCGCGGGCGGGGATTTCAGGCTCTCGGGGCTGGCCCCAGCCCTTGTAGTGGGGCAGAACGAAAAAGACCGGCGCAAGGCCAATCTTTTTCATAGGTAGTGGGCTACTTGGCGATGGCGTAGATGCCGCGGCCGGGGTTGCTCAGCTTGCCGTTACGCTTGAGGTAGGCCAGCTGTTGGTTGAGGTTCTTGGTGTCGATGCCCTCTTCCTCCAGCTTGGCGCGCAGGTCGGAGGACTTGATCTTGCCCGCCGCGCCAATGATGGCGAGGATCTTGTTGGAGGTACTGCCGCGGCGCCCCACCTTGAAGCTGCCGTTGGCACTGCGGGACTTGGCACCGAGCTCCTGCAGCTCCTTGTCGATGCTGGCCATGGCCCGGGTGAATTCGCTCTCCAGTGCCTCCAGTGCCTTTTTGTGCTCGGCCTTGAGCTGCTTGCCCCGGGCCTTCAGCTCCTCGATGCGTGCGGCCTTTTCGGCCTTCTGCGCCTCCTGCTCTTCGTGACGCTTCTGCTCGGCCAGGGCGAACAGCTCCTGGGCGCTCATCTCTTCAACGCTCTTGCTCATTTCTCTCGACGTTCCTTAATGGATTCGGCCTGCCTTCAGGCGAATAGCGCTCGGTAGTCGGCTTCCTTGAAGCCGACCCGGTAGTGACCATTGTGGACCAGAACCGGGCGCTTGATCAGGGTAGGGTAGACCAGCATCAGGGCGGTGGCGTTGGCCTCGTCCAGGTTGGCCCGGTCCGCTTCGCTGAGTTGCTTCCAGGTGGTGGAGCGCTTGTTCAACAGCACCTCCCAGCCCAGCTCGGCGATCCAGCGCTGCAACTCGGCCTTGTCCAGGCCATCCTCGCGCAGGTCGTGAAAGCGGTGCTCGATGGCGTTCTCCTGCAGCCACTTGCGTGCCTTGCGCACCGTATCGCAGCTCTTGATACCGTAGATGATGGTCATGGCCCTGGTACTCCGTATTTGCCTGCCCCTTAACGACAAAGCGGGAGGCTAGGCCTCCCGCTGGTCTCGGGGTGATGCGGATCAGATGTCGCGCAGCAGCTCGTTGATGCCCACCTTGCCGCGGGTCTTCTCGTCCACCTTCTTGACGATGACCGCGCAGTAGAGGCTGTAGCTACCATCCTTGCTCGGCAGGT
>JBFFRO010000128.1:0-5777 GCA_041572995.1 Thiohalomonadaceae bacterium | reverse complement strand
GGCCCATTACATATCGAACAATAGCTCATTTTCATCGATTAACTATGGCTACAAACGTATTGGAGATTTGGTGAGGGCCACCGAGCTGTTTGAAATCGAGATGCGTAATAAAGGCACAGTTATGTACATCAGGGACAGCCGGAAATAACCGGGTGGGTAGTACACAGAACTGCTTGAGTAATGTTGCTAGCCATAAGAAAAAGGATAAACCATGCAAAGGATCAGCGGCGAGGCACTGGAACTGCTACCCATTCTGGAACACGTTTCTTATATCACCGAGGCGATGCTGATCGATGCCCTTGGTGATGCCCGTTACGAAATCAACCGCCTAGTGGAAAAGATTCGTGAACGGCGTGATCTGAACCTGGATATGGCTATTGAAAAGCTCGTGGCAGCAGAGAAGTTGATGGGTGAGGGTAATGTGCGACACGCCTCCGGCCACCTCTCGAGTGTGACGCGAGGGCTATGGAATCGCGTTCTAGTGTGATCAGCACAGGCCAGCGCCGACACTAGGCGGAGGTGATTTTCCGCTAGTTTAGCGTTTGCAGTTGCCGGACCATATCGGCCTTACGGGCGACCATCTTCTCCGCCAGCTTCGGGCTGCCGCCGCTGTCGATGACGGCGCGGCGGATTGCCTCGTCTTCGATCTCGGCCACCACGCGGATGGAATTCATGATGGCCTCCGGGGTCATGTCAGCGAAGAGCCTGAGGGCGTGTGGGTTGTCCTCGTCGTGTCGCAACACCTCCAGCTCGTCCACCCGCGTGCCGAAGGCCTTGCCCTTGGGATCACCCTGGGCGCGAAAGATCAGCGCGCCGCCCACATCCAGTGTTAGCACCTTGCCTGCGGCCACCCCCTGGTTATCACCGGTAAATCCGGCGGCATCCCAGTTGGCGGTCCAGGCGTGCACACCGAGGCACTGCTGCGCCTGTCGGCGCTCATTTTCGCTGAGATGCGCGACGCACTTTTTGTCGAGCTCCAGCCACTCGGTGGCGATCTGGTCGGCGGCCCGGGTGCGCACGTAGTTCAGGGTGGGGGCACCGGCCAGGCGGTAGAGCATGGCGGCCACGAACTCATTGCGTGCGTGGGCCACGGACTCCAGGGTTTTCACGTAGTAACGTGTGCCGTCACTGCTCTCGAAGATGCCCGCGGGGTTGCTGCCCAGCTGGCCGCCGACCCGCCTCAGGGTGTGGGTATCAATCACGGGAATGTCGTTATCCGACTGCACAACTGAGTTCATGGGATGGGCAGGGTTCGGCGCACCAGCGCTAGCTGCGACGGGGTCTCGATGGCACCGCGGCGTGCGCTACGAACCGAGCTGATCGCCTCGTCGGGCTCCATCCCCAGCTCGACCAGCAGACGCGCGGCGATCATGCCGGCACGGCCCAGGCCACCCTTGCAGTGGATGAGCACATTGTCGCCGTGGCGCAGCAGGTCGCGGATCTCGCCGCCGGTGAGAATCCACTGCTTTTCAAAGTCATCGCCGGGAACGGAAAAATCGGCAATCGGCAGGTGGCGCCAGGCGATACCGCGCTGCTGGATTTCATGCCCAAGCTGAGGAACCTTGAGCTCCTTGAGCTCGGCGAGCTCCACCAGGGTCAGTACCAGTTTGGCGCCCCATGCGTGGATGACATCCAGATCGATGCCCAGATCGCGCTCCCAGGCTCCGGTGTGGGCAAAGCGGTCCTGCTTGCCGGGGCAGAAGGTGATGCCGATCCAGCCGTGTGAGGGGCTCGCCCTGACCTCTGCTATTTGAAGAGGGTGGGTGTGACTGGTCCGCGCCCCGCTCATGGCCTCATCCCGTCGCTGTGCTGAATACCTGTGAATGAGTCTAGCATAGCTGCCACGGATGCCTGCAGCAGTGGCCGATATTGGATAGTATTAATCCATATGTATATCTTCCTCGATTTCGACGGCGTACTGCGCCGTCATGGCTCCGATCCCACTCGCCTGGAGTGGTCGTGCGTGGAGCAGTTCGAGAAGGCTGTTCGCCCGATTAGGGATCTGAAGATCGTGATCGCCTCCACCTGGCGGTTGATTACACCGCTGGAGGAGATACGCGGCTATTTCTCAGCCGATGTGGCCGAGTGCATCGTTGGGGTGACTCCGGTGCTGACGGGGAACGATCCCCATGCCCGCTATCATGAGATCCAGCGCTACCTGGACGAGCAGCAGGTCAGCGAGCCATGGCTGGTGATCGACGATGAGCACGATCGCTTCCCCCGCGGTGTGCCGGCGCTGATCACCGACCCCTATCAGGGCTTCGATGACACCTGCACGGCACGCCTGTGGGAACTGCTGATGGACGCGCCGGACGGTACCGTCAAATGAAGGAGCAGCGTGAACTTTACTGGTTCGGGACCCCCTATGTCGCGGTGGTGGTATTACTGCTGCTGGCGCTGAGCTTTGGCCTGGCTGTCGGCTACCTGGCGTTTAACTACGAGGTGCTCGCCGGCGAAGACTCTCCCATCTTCTTTAAGTACTTTTTCTACCTGCTCTCCACGGTGTTTATCATGACCGGTGTGAGGCCGAGAAACTGGCAGCGCTGGACCTACTTCATTCTCACCGCGGAGGGAATACGCTTTCCGGAGTCCACGCCGGTGGGCAGGAATACCCCCTGGCTCAGTGTGCCCTGGGAGCGGGTTAATGCGATCACGGTGGAAAAGCCCTACGGCACATCCCGCTCGGTCTGCCTGTGGCTTAACCTCAATGAGGATGAGGTGAACGACCACTTCAGGAACCTGCAGCTGACCCACCGCCTTCTCGGCTTCGAGAATAAGCGGGATAACACCCCGGTGGCCTTCTCTAACGCCTTTGCCCGCCCCGAACGGGCGGTGGCAGAGATGAATGCAATCCGTAGCCTCTACCGCTAGGCTTCAATCAGAGGCCGTGCTGGCGGCAGCGCGTCGAGGGGTTCGATATAAATGAGTGAACACGAACATCACCACCACAGGGTCACTGGCACGGCGCTCTACTACGCCCTGCTGCTGACCCTGGGTTATGCCCTGGTCGAGGCGGTGGGCGGCTGGTGGGCCGGCTCGCTGGCGCTGTTGGGCGATGCCGGACACATGTTGACCGATGGCCTGTCACTGGGGCTGGCGGCACTGGCGGCGTGGCTGGCGGCCCGCCCGGCCTCGCGCAAGCACAGCTACGGCCTGGGGCGCACCGAGCTGCTGGCCGCACTGATTAACGCCCTGTTTATGATCGCCATCGTCACCACCCTGAGCGTGGCGGCCATCGACCGGCTGATGCATCCGCGGGCGGTGAACGGCGAGACGGTTACCGTGGTGGCGCTGATCGGCCTGGGGGTGAACCTGCTGGTGGCCTGGCTGCTTTCGCACGGACACGACAATATCAATGTGCGCGGGGCGCTGCTGCACGTTCTCGGCGACATCCTCGGTTCGGTCGCGGCGATCATCGCTGGCATCGCCGTGAGCGTCACCGGCTGGACGCCCATCGACCCCATCCTCTCGCTGCTGATTACGTTGCTGATTCTCTTCTCCGCACTACGCCTGCTGCGCGAAACCCTGCACCTGCTGCTCGATGGTGTGCCGCCACGCCTCTCTCTGGATGAGGTGGGTGAGTCGTTGTTGTCGCTGGAAGGTGTACACAGCGTGCACGATTTGCATATCTGGCAGATCTCCGGGGAGCGCATTGCCCTTTCCGGTCACCTGGTGATTGATGACATGCATCGTTGGGCCGGCTTGCTGGCGCAGGCCCGCGCCCTGCTGGAGGAACGGTACGGTATCGAGCACATCACCCTGCAGCCGGAACTGCTACCGCCCGAGGAGCGGCTCTACCAGATCAGCGAACAGTGCGGCGAGCATTTACACGCAGGGCACTAACAAACCGGAGCCTCGCCATGTCGGCTATTGAATTTTCGAAAGAGGAGAAGGATCTGATCGTGCGCAAGGTCCAGCTCTACTTCCGTGAGGAGCTGGAGCAGGAGATCGGCGGCTTCGATGCGCAATTTCTTCTCGATTTTTTTGCCGAGGAGATCGGCGGCTATTTTTACAACCGCGGTCTCTATGATGCCCAGGCGATACTCGAGAAGCGCCTGGATGCCATCGGCGAGGCGATCTACGAACTGGAGAAACCCACTGACCTTCGGCGCTAGCCATCGGCGATGGCTATGCCTGTCGGTGAACAATGATTCGCAATCACGCAGGGGGACGAGATGTTTTCAGTGAAGCGGAATGGCGATAACCGACTGGATATCGTGATGAGCGAGCGCCTGGACGCCGAGGGCATGAGTGAGGCGTTGGATCGGCTGGAGCAGTCTGCCGAGGGTATCGAGCACGGATGCATGCTCTATGATGTGGTCGACTACCACCTTCCCTCGTTCAAGGCGGTGATGATCGAGTTCGGACGGCTGCCGGCGATGATGCGATTCATCCATCGTTTCGAACGTGCGGCGGTGCTGACGGACAAGCGCTGGCTGGCACAGATTAGTGAGCTGGAGGGCGCACTGCTGCCGTGGCTGACGATTCGGGCCTTTAGCCACGAGCAGAGGGAGGCGGCGGAGCAATGGCTCGCTACTGGAGAGTGCGGCAAGACTACAGGGCCAGCGGCTTGACCGGTTCTTCTATCCAGTCGCTGTTGCTGCGCCAGTCGTAATCCGGGTTGTCTACGAAGAGCTCGATCTCGTTATCGTCCGGGTCACGCAGGTAGAGGCTGTGGCTGACGCCATGGTCGGACAGGCCGTCGACCTCGCAGCCGAAGGCCTCGGCCCGTCGCAGGTATTCGCGTAGCACATCCAGCGATTCGCCGACCTTCCAGCCCACATGGTAGAGGCCGATGCGCCGGCCCTGGAGTGGTCCCTGGGCCTCACCCACGCCGATGAGTAGCAACTGGTGGTGACTGGCGCCGTTGCTGAAGACGGCGGCACGGCCGTCGAAGACCGTACCGATCTGCTGCAGCCCCACCACCTCGCGATAAAAGGCACTGCTGCGCTCGAGATCGCGCACGTAAAAAACAACATGTCCCAGCTCGGTCATACGCTTTCCCCTTGGTCGTGTGGTATGCGAATAACTATAGGTCAGTGGGCTGGATAAGCGATCCGCATCCCCCCTATCATGGGGCCATCATGCCGAAGTTACATCACCTACCCGCGCTGCTGCTCGCCTACCTGTTTCTGGCCCTGGCGGTCGTCGGTGTGCTCCTGCCAGGGTTGCCGACGGTGCCTTTCCTGCTGCTTTCGGCCTGGTTCGCTGCCAGGGGTTCACAGCGGTTGCACCGCTGGCTGTATGCCCATCCACACTTTGGTCGGCTGCTGATCGACTGGGAGCAGCAGGGGGCAATCGCACGCCCAAGCAAGGTGCTGGCGGTGGTACTGCTCTGTGCCAGTTGGGGTATTATGTTTGCGCATACGCGAGAGCCGTGGCTGATGGCGGGGCTGGCACTGTTGTTTGCTGCCATCATCCTCTTCCTGGTTACACGGCCTGAGCCGCGGGCATCAACGGACAGGGAGTAGTAAGCAGCATGTCAGCAGGCGATCTGGGTATCTGGATGGGGGTTATCCTGGCGGTCGTGCCGGGTCTGTCGGTGTATAACGACTACGGACTTCTTGCCGGCATTGGCGCCTATTTCGCCATGATCTATGTCATCGGCATTCCCGCGGGGATCATCATCGGCCTACTGACCAGCTGGCGAACCTGAAAGGCCGATGGCAAAACGCTGCTGCCTCTGCGGCAGCGAACTGCAGATCACCTTCCACCACCTGATCCCCCAATCATGTCACGGCAACAAGTGGTTCAGGAAGCGTTACGAGTTGCAGGCG
>JBFFRO010000127.1:0-5791 GCA_041572995.1 Thiohalomonadaceae bacterium | reverse complement strand
TCGGGGTGATGCGGATCAGATGTCGCGCAGCAGCTCGTTGATGCCCACCTTGCCGCGGGTCTTCTCGTCCACCTTCTTGACGATGACCGCGCAGTAGAGGCTGTAGCTACCATCCTTGCTCGGCAGGTTGCCGGAGACAACCACGGAGCCGGCCGGGACACGACCGTAGTGGACCTCGCCGCTCTCACGGTCGTAGATCTTGGTGGACTGACCGATGTAGACGCCCATGGAGATCACCGAGCCCTCCTCAACGATGACGCCCTCAACCACCTCGGAGCGGGCGCCGATGAAGCAGTTGTCCTCGATGATGGTAGGGGCGGCCTGCAGCGGCTCAAGCACACCGCCGATGCCGACGCCGCCGGAGAGGTGCACGTTCTTGCCGATCTGCGCGCAGGAGCCGACGGTAGCCCAGGTGTCGACCATGGTGCCGGAGTCGACGTAGGCGCCGATGTTGACGTAGGAGGGCATCAGCACCGCACCGGAGGCGATGTAGGAACCCTTGCGGGCGGTGGCCGGGGGCACCACGCGCACACCACCCTCGCGGAAGTCGCGGGAGTTCATATCGGCGTACTTGGAGGGCACCTTGTCGTAGTAGTTGGTGAAGCCGCCCTTCATGAACTCGTTGTCGTTAATGCGGAAGGAGAGCAGCACCGCCTTCTTCAGCCACTCGTTGACCTGCCAGTCGCCGACGCCACGGCGCTCGGCAACGCGGGCCTGACCGGAGTCGAGCAGGTGGATGGTCTCGTTGACCGCCTCGATCAGCTGCGCGTCGGCGCTGCGCGGGGTGATCTCGGCACGGTTCTCAAAGGCCTCTTCGATAATCTTCTTCAGATCGTCGCTCATGCGGTCATATCCTTCTCAATAAACTTGAATTCGTTGGGGTTATTAAGCCCGATTTGGCGCCTATTCTAGCGCTTTTCGCCGAGGGATGCGCCCTTTAGCTCAGCGATTCCACGTAGCGGCGAATGCGTTGCGCCGCCTCCAGGCACTCGTCCAGCTCGGCCACCAGGGCCATGCGTACCCGCCCGGCTCCCGGATTGATGCCGTGGGCCTCGCGTGAGAGGTAGGAGCCAGGCAACACGGTAACGTTCTCGGCGGCGAACAGTCCCTGGGCGAAGGCATCGTCGGCAATCGGGGTTTTGGCCCAGAGGTAGAAGCCGGCATCGGGCTGCTCGACCTCCAGCACCGGGCTCAGGATCTTGAGCACCGCCTCGAACTTGGCCTGGTAGAGCACGCGATTGGCCTCCACGTGTCCCTCATCTGACCAGGCGCGGATGCTGGCCGCCTGGGTATGCGGCGGCAGGGCGCAGCCGTGGTAGGTGCGGTACTTGAGGAAGTCGGCCAGCACCTCGGCATCGCCGGCGACGAAGCCTGAGCGTAGCCCCGGCAGGTTGGAGCGCTTGGAGAGGGAGTGAAAGACCACGCAGCGGCGGTAGTCATCACGGCCCATGGCGGCGGCGGCCTGCAGCAGCCCCGGCGGTGGGGTATCGAAGTAGAGCTCCGAGTAGCACTCGTCGGAGGCGATGATGAAGTCGTGCTCATCGGCCAGGGCGATCAGTCTCTGCAGGTAGTCGATGGGGGCGACCGCACCGGTGGGGTTACCGGGGGTGCAGAGGTAGAGCAGTTGGCAGCGCGACCAGACCTCCGCGGGAATGGCCTCCAGATCCGGCAGGAAGCCGCTCGCGGCGGTGGTGTTCATGAAGTAGGGCTCGGCCCCGGCCAGCAGCGCCGCCCCTTCGTAGATCTGGTAGAAGGGGTTGGGGGAGAGCACCAGGGCCTCATGGCTGCGATCGACCACCGCCTGGGCGAAGGCGAACAGCGCCTCGCGGGTGCCGGCCACCGGCAGTACATGGCGCTCGGCATCCAGGCTCCCCGCCGGCAGTGCGAAGCGGCAGCTGAGCCAGTCGACGATGGCCTGACGCAGCTCAGGTCGTCCTTTGGTCAGCGGGTAGTTGGCCAGCCCGTGCAGGTGAGTGATCAGCTCCTCGACCACGAAGGAGGGGGGCTGGTGCTTGGGCTCACCGATGGAGAGGGCGATGTGGGCGCGATCGCTGGGCGGGCTGACCTCCGCCTTCAGACGGTTGAGTTTCTCGAAGGGGTAGGGCTGCAGCGTATTCAGGTCGGGGTTCATCGGTTCTCGGTTGTGGCGATGGTCGAAGGCTAGTCATTATACTCCAGGCAAAGGAGGAGCCCCATGTCCATTGCCGTTCACCACATCAGCCTCATCGTCGCCGATACCGAGAGGGCCCTGGCCTTCTACCACGGCCTGCTCGGTATCCCCCTGGCCGAGCGTCCCGAGCTGGGCTTTGCCGGTGCCTGGCTGCAGCTTGGCGGGCAGCAGATCCACCTGCTGGAGTTGGCGAACCCGGACCCGATTGAGGGGCGGCCGGAACACGTGGGGCGTGACCGTCACCTGGCCCTGGTGGTGGATGATCTGGATGGACTTGTCGCCCGGCTGGACGAAGCGGGCATTACCCATAGCCGCAGCCGTTCGGGGCGGGCGGCGATCTTTTGCCGGGATCCGGACGGTAACGGAATTGAGCTGGTGGGCTAACGTTTTTCCGGCGGGTGCTTTATTCTGAGCGAAAGTACTCGCAAGCCAAGGAGGTGTTAACGATGAAACCGATGAAGATCCTGATCGCCGTGCTGGGACTGCTGCTGGTGGCCAACCCCGTCGCTGCCAAGGACGACAAGGGCAAGGGCGCTCGCGAGCTGCCGCCCGGTCTGCAGAAAAAGGTTGCCCGTGGCGGTGCCCTGCCGCCGGGCTGGGAGAAGAAGGTGGAGGTGGGCAAGCCTATCGAGGCCGATATCTACAAGCACCACGAGGTGGTGGTGCCGGTGGACGACAAGGGACTGGTTACCGTCACCATCGGCGGCAAGTTGCTTCGCCTTCGTGAGGCGACCCGCGAGGTGGTGGAAATCCTGAAGTGAGCCGGGGTGCTGCCCAGGCTCGGGCGGCTAGCGCTTGCCGGGCAGCATCCGTTTCAGGGTGTCGTCCTTGACCACTAGGTGGTGGTAGAGGGCGGCGACGACGTGCAGGGCGATGAGTCCGTAGCCCAGTTTTCCGGCGAGCTCGTGCCATGACTCGACCGCCTTGGAAAAGTCGGGGTCCTTGCCGGTGATCGGGGGTAGCTCAAGGCCGAAGAAGGGGATCGGTTTGCCCGCCGCGCTCAGGATCACCCAGCCACTCAGTGGCATCATGAGAATCAGCAGGTAGAGCAGGCCGTGAGCCACTGCCGCCAGACGCTGTTGCCAGAGCGGCGGCGTGGGCAGGATTCGCGGTGCCGCGCCAGAGGCGATGCGTGCCCATACACGTAGCAGTGCCAGCACCAGTACCCCCATCCCCAGCATGAAGTGTAGGGCCTTGATGCCCTCGCGTGGGTCGGAACCCTTGGGATAGATGACCCGCAGTTCGATACTGGCATAGACGGCGATCAGCAGAAGGACGAACAGCCAGTGCAGGGCCTGGAGCGAGGGTGAGTAGTGGTGCTCTGAGTTCTTTCTCATGCTCGAAATTATAGGGGATTAATTATCCCTGCAATACCTCGGTAATTTTTTCCTGCAGGCAGCGTAGCTGATTCTCGTTACGAATCGGTGAATTATCGCTGTCGACGATAAAAAAGATGTCCTCGACCCGCTCGCCAAGAGTGGCGATCTTGGCATTTTGCATGCGCACATTGCAGTCGGCCATCGCCCGGGCGATATGTGAGAGCAGGCCGGGGCGATCGGAGGCGACCACCTCCATAATCGTGCGGTTGTTACCGCTATCCTCCTCAAAGGCAACCTGGGTGGGGATGGGAAAGTGCTTGAGCCGCCGGGCCATGCGCCGCTCGATCGTTGCAGGCTCGCTGTGGTTCTGACGCAGCTTTTCCTCCAGAGTCTGCTCGATCTCCTGAATGCGGTGAGAGCTGTGGATGGGCTCGCCATCCTCCTCCAGCACGTTGTAGCTATCCAGAGTGTAGCCATCGCGAGAGGGGATGATGCGGGCATCGACGATGTTGAGTCCCAGCTGTTCCAGCACTGCCGTGGTAGTACTGAACTGGAAGCCGCGAATGGGAGTGTAGATGAAAATCCCGGTGCCTCCGCGGGCAGTCTGCTGGCGCACCAGGATCAGCGGTTCCGTGTTCCCCTCTCCGTGCTTGAGGATGGCACGGCAGTGCCAGGCGATTTCATCGGCGCTATAGCGCAGGAAGTAGTCGTCATCCAGGCGCTGCCACACCTTGCTGATGTTCAGGTCGTTGAGCCGATAGACATGCAGTTTCTCGCGCGCCTGCTGCTGGGTTTCACTGATCAGCTCCTGCTGCTTGAGCGGATTGCTCAGCCCCCGACGCAGGACGCGGGCCGTGGTGTGGTAGAGCTCGGCCAGCAGGGAGTCTTTCCACGAGTTCCACACGCTGGGGCTGGTAGCGCGCACATCGGCCACGGTGAGCAGGTAGAGGTAGTCGAGGTGATTTCTGTCGCCCACCTGCTGGGCGAACTCGTTGATCACCTCGGGGTCGGAGATATCCTTGCGCTGGGCGGTGGTGGACATGAGCAGGTGGTTGCGCACCAGCCAGGTGATCAGGCGAGTATCGTAGTCGCTGAGATCGTGGCGGCGGCAGAAGGCCTCGGCATCTACCGCGCCGAGCTCTGAGTGGTCGCCGCCACGCCCCTTGGCGATGTCGTGGTAGAGCGCGGCGATGTAGATCAGCTCCGGTTTGGGTAGCTCACCGATAATGCGGCTGCTGAGTGGGAACTCGTGGGCAAACTCCGGCACGGTGAGGCGGCGCAGGTTACGCAGCAGTCGCAGGGTGTGCTCGTCCACGGTGTAGACATGGAACAGGTCGTGCTGCATCTGCCCAACGATCTGGCCAAACTCCGGCAGATAGGCGGCGAGCACGCCGTAGCGGTTCATGCGCCGCAATTCGTGGGTGACTCCGAGGGGTTGGCGCAGCAGCTCCATAAACAGGCTGCGACAACGCAGGTCGGCACGGAACTCCTCGTTGATGTGGGGCAGGGCGGCGCGTACCCGGCGGATGGTTTCGGCGCGCACACCCTTGAGTTCGTGGTGCTGGGCCATGACCAGAAACAGCTCCAGCAGGGCGAAGGGCTGCTGTTCAAAGAGCTGGCTGTCGCGCGCCTCAAGAAAGCCGCGGCGGGCCTGGAAGCGCTTGTTGATATCGCGGGGCTCGCCCGGGTGGTCGGCCAGCAGGATCTCCTCCTGAAACAGCTGCAACAGCATTTCGTTAAGTCGCTCCAGCTCGGTCACCTCGCGGTAGTACTCCTTCATGAAGTACTCCACCGCCAGGCGCTTGCCGTCGCTCTCATAGCCGAAGCGTTGCGCCAGGCTGCGCTGGTGGTCGAAGAGCAGGCGATCCTCGTGGCGGCCGGCCACTAGGTGCAGGCCGAAGCGTACCTTCCAGAGGAAGTTTTGCCCCTTGTCGAGGGCGTGGTACTCCTCGTCGGTAAGGAAGCCGCGATCGACCAGCTCGGCCAGGGTTTCGACGCCGAAGTGGCGCTTGGCCACCCAGCCCACCATCTGAATATCACGCAGCCCGCCTGGACCCTCCTTGACGTTGGGCTCGAGGTTGTAGGCGGTGTCGTTGTATTTACGGTGGCGCTCGATCTGCTCGGCCCACTTGGCCTCGAAGAAGGCACGCCCGGCCCACAGGCGGCTCTGGTCGGTTACCTCTCGCATGCGCTGGTAGAGGGTTTCATCGCCCAGCAGCAGGCGCGCCTCCATCAGGTTGGTGGCGACGGTGATGTCGGCACCAGCCTGCTCGATGCAGTCCTTCAGGGTGCGTACGCTGTG
>JBFFRO010000126.1:0-5811 GCA_041572995.1 Thiohalomonadaceae bacterium | reverse complement strand
CTCGTCCTCCTCGGCCACCTGTTGCTTGCCGCTGAGGTAGCTGGCGGTGAGGGACTTTTTATCCTTCATCAACTGCTTGGGCGTGCCGTAGAAGACCACCTCGCCGCCGCGCTCGCCGGGGCCGGGGCCGATGTCGAGGATGCGATCCGCCTGCAGCATGATCTGCGGGTCGTGCTCGACCACCAGCAGCGAGTTACCCGCATCGCGCAGGCGGTTCAGCACACCGTTAATGCGGTCGATGTCGCGCGGGTGCAGGCCGATGCTCGGCTCGTCGAGCACGAACAGGGTGTTGACCAGCGAGGTGCCCAGCGCGGTGGTGAGGTTGATGCGCTGCACCTCGCCGCCGGAGAGGGTGCGCGACTGGCGATCCAGGGTGAGGTAGCCGAGGCCGACGTCGATGAGGTAGGTGAGGCGCGAGCGGATCTCCTCGAGCAGCAGCTCGAAGTCGTCGGCGCTTTTTTTCTTCTGGTTAAACAGATTGTCGAAGAAGATTTTGGCCCGCTCCAGCGGCAGCTGCATCACATCGAAGAGGTTGAGGCCGGGGAGGGCGCGGTAGGTGGTATCGTCCATGCTGACGATGTCGGCACGGAAGCGTTCGCCGGGGTCCAGTACCCCGTCGGCCTCTTTTTTCGTGCCGATACGGAAGTCGAACACCTCGTCCTTCAACCGGGCGCCGTGACAGCTGGGGCAGACGTCGTAGCTGCGGTACTTGGAGAGCATGATGCGGATGTGCATCTTGTAGGACTTGCTCTCGAGAAAGTCGAAGTACTCCTGCACGCCGTACCAGACCCGTCCCTCCCAGGGACCCTCGCCGTCGATGACCCAGCGCCGGGTCTCTTCATCGAGCGCCTTCCACGGGGTGTCGAGGTCGATCTTGCGCTTGCGACCGTAGCGCACCAGGTCCTCCTGGCACTCCATGGAGTAGCCGCTGCGGAACGGCTTGATTGCACCGTCGCGCAGGGAGAGCGAGTCGTCGGGGATGACCAGGTTCCAGTCGATACCGATGGTGCGGCCAAAGCCGCGGCAGCTGTCGCAGGCGCCCAGCGCCGAGTTGAAGGAGAAGAGGTTGGGTTGCGGCTCCCTGTAGTGGATGTCGCAGGCGGCGCAGTGCAGGTCGCTCGAGAATCGCCACGGCGGCTGTTCCGGGGCGTCGTGGTTGTAAACCGCACATTGGCCATGCCCCTTCTCCAGGGCGATCTCCAGCGCCTCGGTGAGGCGGCCGCGGTTGTCGGTGTTGAGGCGCATGCGGTCCTGCACCACCTCGATAATGTTCTCGTGCTCAGAATGGATGCGGGTGTAGCCCTGCTGCTCGAGGACCTGCTTGATCTCCTCGTTGGTGAAGTTGTCCGGCACGCTGATGGCGAAGGTGACGATGAGGCGCGGCGCCTCGTCGCCCGCCTCGCTCATCAGCTGCTTGACGATCGCGTCGGGGTTGTCGCGCGTGACCGGCCGTCCGCAGCCGTGGCAGTAGAGGCTGGCGGCGCGGGCGAAGAGCAGTTTGAGGTGGTCGTTCAGCTCGGTCATGGTGCCGACGGTGGAGCGCGAGGTACGCACCGGATTGGTCTGGTCGATGGCGATGCTCGGGGGAATCCCCTCGATGCCATCCACCTGCGGCCGGTCCATGCGGTCGAGGAACTGGCGGGCGTAGGGGGAGAAGGTCTCTACGTAGCGGCGCTGGCCCTCGGCATAGACGGTATCGAAGGCGAGTGAGGACTTACCTGACCCCGAGACCCCGGTGACCACGATCAGCTCGCCTAGCGGCAGCTCCAGGTCGAGGTTCTTCAGGTTGTTCTGGCGGGCGCCATGGATACGGATCGTCTCTTTGGCCATGTTGCTGCACTCATCGGTCGGAGTCGGGCATTCTCAACCGCCCTGAGACGGCTCGCAAGTCGGCCCACGAGGAACGCGCTGTCGTCTCGCTAAATGATTGATTATCAATGCATTGGTTCGGTGCGTCGGGCAGGCGCCAGGCCCGTGACAGGCCCCGATTCCGGTTGCATCCAGCGCCCCCGCCCCGTAAGATTGCCGGTTTCCCTTGCCCCTTATCAGTAATAGGAATTGCACCATGCGCAGCATCTACTGCGGCCAGTTGAACGAATCCCACATCGATCAGGAAGTCGAACTCGCCGGTTGGGTCCACCGTCGCCGTGACCACGGTGGCGTCATCTTCATCGACCTGCGTGACCGCGAGGGCCTGGCCCAGGTGGTCTTCGACCCGGACCTGGAAGAGGTCTTCGCCACCGCCGAGAGCGTGCGCAACGAGTTCGTGCTGCACATCAAGGGCAAGGTGCGCCGTCGCCCCGAGGGCACCGAGAACGCCGACCTGCCCACCGGTATGGTCGAGGTGCTGGGCAAGGAGCTGACCATCCTCAACCGTTCCGAGACCCCGCCCTTCATGCTGGATATCGAGGACGGTGACGTGGGCGAGGAGCACCGCCTCAAGTACCGCTACGTGGACCTGCGCCGCCCGCAGATGTTCCAGCGCATGAAGTTCCGTTCCGAGATTACCCGCGTGCTGCGCCGCTACCTGGACGACAACGGCTTCCTCGACATCGAGACGCCGATGCTGACCAAGGCCACCCCCGAGGGTGCCCGCGACTACCTGGTCCCCAGCCGTACCCACCAGGGCAGCTTCTTCGCCCTGCCGTAGTCGCCGCAGATCATCAAGCAGCTCCTGATGGTCTCCGGCATGGACCGCTACTACCAGATCGTCCGCTGCTTCCGCGACGAGGACCTGCGCGCCGACCGCCAGCCCGAGTTCACCCAGCTGGACATCGAGACCTCCTTCCTCGACGAGGAAGAGATCATGGTCATGATGGAGGGGATGATTCGCAAGCTCTTCGCCGAGGTGCTGGAGGAGCAGCTGCCCGATCCCTTCCCGCGCATGCCCTACAGCGAGGCGATGGAGCGTTTCGGCTCCGACAAGCCGGACCTGCGCATCCCGCTGGAGCTGATCGAGGTCGCCGACCTGATGGAAGGGGTGGAGTTCAAGGTGTTTGCCGCTCCCGCCGCCGACCCGGCCTGCCGCGTCACCGCGCTGCGCCTGCCCAAGGGCGGCGAGCTCTCGCGCAAGGAGATCGACGACTACACCAAGTACGTCAGCATCTACGGCGCCAAGGGCCTGGCCTACATCAAGGTCAACGAGCTGGCCAAGGGCGTCGAGGGTCTGCAGTCGCCGATCCTCAAGTTCCTGCCCGACGAGGTGGTGATGAACATCATGGAGCGCGTGGGTGCAGAGGATGGCGATATCGTCTTCTTCGGTGCCGACAAGGCCAAGGTGGTCAACGAGGCCCTGGGCGCGCTGCGCGTCAAGCTCGGCCACGACCGCGACCTGGTCGCCCATGGCTGGGCACCGCTGTGGGTGGTGGACTTCCCCATGTTCGAGTTCGACGAGAAGGACGGTCGCTACTACTCCCTGCACCACCCCTTCACCTCGCCGCGCGAGGAGGACATCGACAAGCTGGAGTCCGATCCGGGCGCCTGCCTCTCGCGTGCCTACGACATGGTGCTCAACGGCACCGAGCTGGGCGGTGGTTCCATGCGTATCTACCGCGAGGCGGTGCAGAAGCAGGTGTTCACGGCCCTGGGGATCTCCGACGAGGAGGCCAACGACAAGTTCGGCTTCCTGCTCGAGGCCCTCAAGTACGGTTGCCCGCCCCACGGCGGCCTGGCCTTCGGTGTCGACCGCCTGGTGATGCTGATGACCGGTGCCAAGTCCATTCGCGACGTCATGGCCTTCCCCAAGACCCAGACCGCCGCCTGCATGCTGACCGAGGCCCCCTCCGAGGTCGCCTTCCAGCAGCTGCGCGAGCTGGGCATCCGCCTCAACCGCAAGGCCGAGGCGGAGAAGAAGGACTAAGCCAGACCACCGATGCCCGCCTGGCGGCGGGCGTCGCCCAACATGGGTGAACATGTTGTATGAGCCAGCCCATACCGATTGAAAATTACGCCGCCATGAGCGATGCCGAGGCCGACGAGCGTATCGTCGCCGCCAAGGCCGCGCTGGGCAAGCGCGTGGTGATCCTCGGTCACCACTACCAGCGCGACGAGGTGTTCAAGCACGCCGATTTCTCCGGCGACTCGCTGATGCTCTCGCGCCAGGCCGCCGACTCCGAGGCCGATTACATCGTCTTCTGCGGCGTGCACTTCATGGCCGAGGTGGCCGACATCCTCTCCCGGGATGACCAGACCGCCATCCTCCCGGACATGGCCGCCGGTTGCTCCATGGCCGACATGGCCAACCTGGCCAACGTCGAGCGCGCCTGGCAGGAACTGGCCGAGGTGCTGGAGCCGGACGAGGTGGTGACCCCGGTCACCTACATCAACTCCGCCGCCGACCTGAAGGCCTTCTGCGGTCGCCACGGTGGCATCGTCTGCACCTCCTCCAACGCCCCGCGCATCCTCGAGTGGTCGTTCCAGCGGCGCGAGAAGATCCTCTTCTTCCCCGACCAGCACCTGGGCCGCAACACCGCCTTCGAGATGGGTATCCCGCTGGAGGAGATGGTGGTCTGGGACTTCGACCAGCCCATGGGCGGTCTTACCCCGGAGCAGATCAAGAACGCCCGGATGATCCTCTGGAAGGGCTTCTGCTCGGTGCACCAGATGTTCCAGCCCGAGCAGATCGACGCCTTCAAGGAGAAGTTCCCGGACGCGTTGATCATCTCCCACCCGGAGTCGCCCTTCGAGGTGTGCCAGAAGTCCGACTACGTCGGCTCCACCGAGTACATCATCAAGACCATCCGCGAGGCCGAGCCCAACACCCGCTGGCTGGTGGGCACCGAGCTCAACCTGGTCAACCGCCTGCACGAGCAGTTCAAGGGCGAGGGCAAGCGGGTGCACTTCATGTCCCCCACCGTCTGCATGTGCTCGACCATGTTCCGCATCGACCCCCAGCACCTGGCCTGGGTGCTGGAGAACCTGGTCGCCGGTCACGTGGTGAACCCGATCAAGGTCGCCCCCGAGGAGACCGAGCAGGCCAAGCTGGCGCTGCAGCGGATGCTGGATGCGTCGGTGTAACGGGCATTCGCCACATGATGAACAAAGGGAGCTTAGGCTCCCTTTTTTATGTACGTAATTTTTTATGTGATTTGGGAATGGATTCTAGGATGGATGTGTAACTTGTTAGGTTGCGTCGGCATGGAGTGATATAAGATACTAAGCGAGGAGTTTTTCGAATAGTTAACTTGTAATTTTTTTTGGTAAAAAGGTAGTTTGCTCATGGAAGATAAAATACAAAAAATATTAGAGTTGTCGGAAAAAACGCATGAGAACACCAGTAGGAAGGGTGGGTGGTATATAAAGGTATTACATGCTTTTGAAAAGCTGATAATACCGCTAATGCTTGGCGTTTTGGCCTATGCTGCAAACTCAGCCTCGAATAAAATTTCACAGTCGCAGTTGGAGTTGTCAAATGCCCAACTTAGCCTAGCCCAAGCTGAAGCTGCACGTAACGACCAAAGACATAGGGATGAGGTTAAGGCGAGGTATATAGAAATATTCATAACAGAAGTTAACTCGCAGGATGAAGCCCGGCAAAAGATTGCGCTGTTAGCTTTAAACTCAGTTGATAATGTTCTTGCCCAGCAAATGTCCTCCATACTGGAGGCGTCAAATCAAGTTACTAAATCGGTGGGCGAAAATATTACTAGGATAAGGCAAACAGCTAGAGGGACGGCTGTTGCAAGTGCTACCGGTAAAAGCGGAAGGTGGAAGAGCTATGAGGTCTGCGCATCAATTCCTGATGGCGCGAGTATGGATCAGGCTACAGCAAAGTCACGCGTTATCAGTGGTGTTGGTCCTGGATCATGGGGG
>JBFFRO010000125.1:0-5814 GCA_041572995.1 Thiohalomonadaceae bacterium | reverse complement strand
GTCCAGCTCCACCGCCACCAGGGTGCCCAGCTTGAGCTCCTTGTCGATGGTGGCTCGGGAAATAATGGAGATCCCCATGCCTGCCTCCACCGCGCCCTTGATGGATTCGGGGTTACCCAGCTCCATGACGATCTGCAGGTTCGCCGGGTCTACCCCGGCGGCACTCAGGCGTTCCAGCATCACCTCGCGGGTACCGGATCCCTCCTCGCGGCAAATATAGGGGTGATTGACCAGCTCCTCAATACCCACCTGCTCACGCCCGGCCAGCTCGTGACCGTGGGGAACGATGAGTACCAGCGGGTCTTCCTTGCAGCCCTCCACCACCAGGTTCTTGTTACCGACCGGGGCCTCGACCACGCCCAGGTCGATGGCATTATTCTCCACCATGGAGACGATGTTGTCGGAGTTACCCACCTGCAGGCGGATGCTCACCTCGGGGAACTTGGCCTTAAAGTCGCCCAATAGCGCCGGCAGCATGTACTCGGCGATGGTGGTGCTGGCCCCCAGCATCAGCACGCCGCTCACCTCACCGGTCAGGTCACGCACCGAGTTCTCCATCTCTGCATAGAGCGAGAAAATTTTATCGGCGTACTCATACACCCGCTGACCCGCCTCGGTGAGGCTGATGCGGTTGTGGGTACGGTCGAACAATCGGGTATTGAAATACTCTTCGAGCTGGCGCACCTGAAAGGTCACCGCCGGCTGGGTCATATGCAATGACTCCGCCGCCTTGGTGAAACTCATCAGTCGCGCCACGGTGTGAAACACCTGTAACCTACGGTCTGCCATGACTTCTCCTCACCCGGGCCCATTCCCAGCACCCCGGCCATCTTCATCTATCTTATGGATGAATTGTTGTTATTTATTATATTTATAGCGACAACAAGCATACTTTATCGACCAAACGACCACAACCAAGCCCGCGGGAACGAAAAAGGGGACCCATCGGTCCCCTTTTTCATCGGCTTTCAGCGACTTCTCAGGCCTCGCGGAGTGTGTCCAGACGCTTGTACATAAAGGCGTAGTACATCACCGGGATCACCACTAGGGTGAGCACGGTGGAGACCAGGATGCCGAAGATCAGCGATACCGCCAGCCCGCTGAAGATGGGATCATCAAGGATGAAGAAGGCACCGAGCATGGCCGCCACGCCAGTCAGTACGATGGGCTTGGCGCGCACCGCACCGGAGTTGATCACCGCCTTCTCAAAGTCCATGCCCTCGTTCACCTGCTGGTTGATGAAGTCCACCAGCAGAATGGAGTTGCGCACGATAATACCGGCCAGGGCGATCATGCCGATCATGGAGGTGGCGGTGAACTGCATCCCCAGCAGGGCGTGGCCGGGCATCACCCCGATGATGGTCAGCGGGATGGGGGCCATGATGATCAACGGCACCACATAGGAGCGGAACTGCGCCACCACCAGCAGGTAGATCATGATCAGGCCCACACCATAGGCGATGCCCATGTCGCGGAAGGTCTCGTAGGTCACCTGCCACTCACCGTCCCACTTCGTGGAGTAGTCATAGGGATTCTCCGGCGGGCTGATGAAGCTCTGCGCCAGCGGCTCACCGTGGGCGAACTCGCGCTCTCCCAGGGTGTCGACCATATCCAGCATGCCGTAAAGCGGCGAGTCCAGGTCGCCGGCCATATCGCCGGTCACGTAGACCACCGGCAGCAGGTCCTTGTGGTAGATGGCCCGTTCACGCATCGCCTCGCGCACCACCACCAGCTCAGAGAGCGGCACCAGGGCACCGTCGCTGGCACGCAGGCGCAGGCGCAGGGCGGCATCCAGCGAGGCCTTGTCGGCCACCGGGAACTCCAGGCGAATGGGCAGCGGGAATTTCACCCCGGCACCGTGCAGGTAGGAGGTGTCCTCACCAGAGAGGACCGTGGCCAGGGCGCCGACGATGGCCTGCTGTGAAACGCCCAGCAGTGCCGCCTTGCCCTGATCCACCTCGACCAGGCGCTTGGGCGCCTCGTCCTCGATACTGTCGTCGATATCGACGATATCGGCGGTTTCGGCAAATACCGAACGCAGTTCCTTGGCGACGCGGATCTGCCCCTCGTAATCCAGGCCGTAGACCTCGGCCACCAGCGGCGACTGCACCGGCGGCCCCGGCGGCACCTCCACCACCTTGACGTTGGCGCCATACTTCTCACCGATGGCCTGTAGCGGGCCGCGCACCGCTAGGGCGATCTCGTGGCTCTTGCGCTCGCGCTCACTCTTGTGCACCAGGTTGACCTGGATATCGGCAACATTAGCCCCTTCACGCAGGTAGTACTGACGCACCAGGCCGTTGAAGTTGATGGGCGCAGCGGTACCGGCATAGGCCTGATAGTCGCTCACCTCAGGCACGCTGGAGAGGTATTCGCCCAGCTCGGCGACCACCCGCGCACTGCGCTCCACGCTCACCCCCTCGGGCATGTCCACCACCACCTGGAACTCCGACTTGTTGTCGAAGGGCAGCATCTTCAGCACCACCACCTTGACCGCTACCAAACCCACGGAGGCGATGATCAGGGCCAGCACGGCCATGCCCAGCATGCGCCGCTTGCCGCTACCCTCGCGCTCACGCAGGAAGGGACCCACACCACGCTCGAACAGACGGTAGAGGCCACTGGACTCTTCGCTGTGGGCGTGCACCGGGGCGTTCTTTAGCACCACGTTGGACATCCACGGGGTGACCACAAAGGCCACCGCCAGAGAGATGAGCATGCCGATGGAGGCGTTGATGGGGATGGGGCTCATATAGGGCCCCATCAACCCGGTGACGAAGGCCATGGGCAACAGCGCGGCGATAACGGTGAAGGTGGCGAGGATGGTCGGTCCACCCACCTCATCGACCGCCGCCGGAATCGCCTCCAGCAGCTTCTTGCCGCCCATCTGCATATGCCGGTGTATGTTCTCCACCACCACGATGGCGTCATCCACCAAAATACCGATGGAGAAGATCAGCGCGAACAGGGAGACACGATTAAGGGTAAAACCCCAGGCCCAGGAGGCGAACAGGGTGATGGCCAGGGTGATCACCACCGCCATACCGACGATAAAGGCCTCGCGATAGCCGAGGGCAAAGAACACCAGCGCCACCACCGAGGCGGTGGCGAAGGCCAGCTTGCCGATCAGCTTCTGCGCCTTCTCATCGGCGGTGGCACCGTAGTTGCGAGTCACGGTTGCCTCGATGTTATCGGGCACGAACACACCCTTGAGCTGCTCGAAGCGCTCGATCACCTGCTCGGCGATCTCCACCGCGTTGGTGCCGGGCTGTTTGGCAATGGCGACGGTCACCGCCGGGTGCACGCCCGGCTCAGTGAGCCCCTTGCTCTCGGCCGCCGCGCCAGTGCCGAACCAGACGTACTGCTCCGGCTGGTCGGCACCATGGCGCACCTCGGCCACATCGCGCAGGTAGACCGGCTTGCCCTGGTAGACACCGATCACCAGCGAGGCCACCTCCTCGACACTGGTCAGAAAATCACCCGCCTGTACCAGGATCTCGCTGTCGTTTGCGACCAGCGCACCGGAGGGCATGTTGGTATTGGAGAGCTGCAGGGCGTTACGCAGGTCACTCAGAGCGATGCCGTAACCGGCCAGACGTGCACCATCCAGGCGCACATGCACCACCTGGTCTGGGCCGCCGATGGTGTAGATGTCACGGGTCCCCTTGACCCGCTTAAGCTCCGCCTCGATGGCATGGGCCACCTGCGAGAGCTCATAACCACCCACCGTCTCGTCGGCGCTCCACAAGGTCAGGGTGACGATGGGTACATCGTCGATACCCTTGGGCTTGATGATGGGCTGGGCCACGCCCAGATTGGCCGGTAGCCAGTCCCCCTTGGAGAACATGGCGTTGTAAAGGCGCACGATGGCCGCGGTACGGTCTTCGCCGACAGTGTACTGCACGGTAAGCACCGACATCCCAGGACGGGAGACGGAGTAGACGTGCTTGACCCCCTCGATCTCGGAGAGGATCTGCTCGGCCGGGCTGCTGACCAGGTGCTCCACCTCCACCGCGCTGGCGCCGGGGTAGGCAATAAAGATGTTGGCGAAGGTGACATTGATCTGCGGCTCCTCCTCACGCGGGGTGATGAGCACCGCGAAAAGACCGAGCAGCAGGCCGACCAAGGCCAGCAGCGGGGTGATCTCGGTGGTGAGAAAGCGCTTGGCGATACCGCCGGAGATACCGAGTTTACCTTCCATGCCTTAGCGCCCCGCCCGCTGCTCTTTAAGAAGCACGCCGGCGCGGATCGGATCCAGCGCCACCCGCTCACCGGCCTCCAGCCCGGCCAGCACCTCCACCTCATCGTCGATCACACGACCCAGGCGCAACTGGCGGAAACCAATGCGACCCTCTGCATCGACCGTGTACACGGCGCTGACCTCGCTGCGCTGCACCACCGCGCTACGCGGCAGCAGCATCGCCTCGCGCTCGCCGGTGACGAACACCGCCTTGGCGTAGGTGCCAGGGTAAACACCGTGCTGCCCCTCGGGCAGCTCCACACGCACCGGGAAGGTATGGGTAACCGGGTCGGCATAGGGGCTAAAGGTAAGACGCTCGACGCTCACGCTCTTGTTACCGCCGACAGCCGGCAGCAGCACCCGCGCCTGGCCAAGCCCACGGATGGCATCGATATCGGCCTGCGAGACATTGGCCACCGCGCGTAGCGACTCCAGCGAGAGGCCGGTCATCAGCGGCTGTCCAGGGTTGGCGCTCTCACCCGGCTCGACGTGGCGGGCCACCACGATACCGCTGTAGGGGGCTCGCACCTCGGTGTAACTGAGCTGCTCCTGGACCTGCTCCAAGGCGGCGCGGGCAGCCTTGATGGCGGCCTCAGCCTTGTCGTACGCGGACTGGGAGATGAGCTTACGCTCCAGCAGGTCGGTGGCGCGTTTGAACTCCGCCTCCGCCTCCTGGTGCTTGGCCTCCGCGGCCTTCAACGCGGCACGCTCCTGCTTGTCACGGAAGCGGACCATCACCGCATCCTTCTCCACATAATCGTCCACATCGAAATAGACGTGGGTAACGGTACCGGCGGTACGCGCCGAAACAGTGGCCTTGTTGACCGCCTCGATCACCGCATCGAAGGCCTGCTCATGCGGGACCACGCGGGGCTGTACCTCAATGCTCTCCAGCTCGCTGGCGAGCACAGGCACAGAGCTAATCAGGCCGATGAACAAGATGGCGGAACGCAAAATGCGCATGGAGCTTCCCCTTTCGTTGGAGCCTCGTCAATGTGTGCTGGATACTAGCACAGCATAGAATATTAGCAAACTCTAATATGCATATTGGGGATGCTGTTCACATTTCCAAGCCCCACAAAAAACGGCGCCGTAGCGCCGTTTTTTCCCAGACCTATCCGACGCTACAGCTTGAAGCGGCCGACCAGACCCTCCAGCTCGCTGGCCAGACGCACCAGCTCATCACTGATGGCGGCGGTCTGACGTGCCCCCTCGGAGGTATCATCGGCCACCTGGCTGATATTGACGATATTGCGATTGATCTCCTCGGCAACCGCGGACTGCTCCTCGGCGGCGGTGGCAATCTGGGTGTTCATATCGTTAATGGTGTAGACCTCACCGGCGATGCTACCCAGCGATTCGGCCGAGGCCTCCACCATCTCGGAACCCTCCTGGGCCTTGCTCTGGGAGGTGCCCATCGCCTCTACCGCGGCGCGGGCGTTACTCTGCAACTGCTCGATCATCGACTGGATCTCGGCGGTGGAACTCTGGGTACGCGAGGCCAGGGTACGTACCTCATCGGCCACCACCGCGAAGCCACGGCCCTGCTCGCCGGCACGGGCCGCCTCAATGGC
>JBFFRO010000124.1:0-5829 GCA_041572995.1 Thiohalomonadaceae bacterium | reverse complement strand
CTGATCGGTTTGATTGGCGAGGGGGCCTACGTGCAGCGCGGTGAGCGCAACCGCCCGATCAACAGCTTCAAGCAGGCCCTGGAGTGGCTGATGGAGGAGGCCAAACGCGGCCAGCATATCCAGCGCTACAAGGGGCTGGGGGAGATGAACCCGGAACAGCTGTGGGAGACCACCCTCAACTCTGAGAGCCGTCGCCTGCTGCAGGTGAAGATCGAGGATGCAATCGCCGCCGATGAGATCTTCACCACGCTGATGGGTGACCAGGTGGAGCCGCGTCGCGACTTTATCGAGAGCAATGCGCTCTACGTGGAGAACTTGGATATCTAACAGCCTATCCTTAGCTTATCCACAGGATAACATCAAAGTTATCCACAAAAAGAGAACCCGGCCTAGTGCCGGGTTTTCTTTTGGGGATAAAAAAAGGGGAGCCGAAGCCCCCCTTTTTTTCACTGAATAAGTAGTAACTTACTCGGCATGGTAGGAGACGATGCGCTCCACCTCGTTCTTGGAACCGAGGATAACCGGTACGCGCTGGTGCAGACCGGTGGGGGTCACTTCCATAATGCGCTGACGGCCGGTGGAGCTGGCACCGCCGGCCTGCTCGACGATGAAGGACATCGGATTGGCCTCGTACATCAGGCGCAGCTTACCCTCGGTGCCCTTGGCCTTCATCTTCTCATCGATGGGGTACATGAAGACGCCACCACGGGTGAGGATACGGTGCACCTCGGCGACCATGGAGGCCACCCAGCGCATGTTGAAGTCCTCGCCACGGGGACCGGTGGTGCCGGCCATGCACTCTTCCACGTAACGCTTCACCGGGGCTTCCCAGTGACGCTGGTTGGAGGCGTTGATGGCGAACTCGCGGGTATCGGCGGGAATGCTCATGTTCGGGTGGGTCAGCACGAACTCACCGATGTTCATGTCCAGGGTGAAGCCGTTGACGCCGTTACCGGTGGTCAGCACCAGCATGGTGGAGGGACCGTAGAGGGCGTAACCGGCGCACACCTGCTCGGTACCGGCCTGCAGGAAGTCCTCGGCGGTGGGGTTCTCGATGTCGCCGTTGAAGCGCAGGATGGAGAAGATGGTGCCCACGGAGACGTTGACGTCCATGTTGGAGGAGCCATCGAGCGGGTCGAAGGTCATCAGGTACTTGCCGCGGGGGTTGCCATCGGGGATGTGGTAGATGTCATCCATCTCCTCGGAGGCCATGGCGGCGAGGTGACCGGCCCACTCGTTGGTCTGCAGGAAGACATCATTGGTGATGATGTCCATCTTCTTCTGCTCTTCGCCCTGGACGTTCTCGGAACCGGCGGCACCGAGCACACCGGCCAGGTCACCCTGGTTAACCAGGTTGGAGATCACCTTACAGGCGGTGAAGACGTCGTTGAGCAGCGAGGTGAAGTCACCAGAGGCGTTCTGCAGCTTGCGCTGCTCCTCGATGATGAACTGAGTGGCGCTGGTGCGATGGTTGTGCATATTACTATACCCTTGAATTTTAAAGTAAAAATCTCTAACGCGCGGTTTATTAACGCGCGTGGGCGGCCGCGGATGTGTCCGCGCCGCGATATCCATTCGCTGATGGGAGTAAGTCGCCGAAGGGCCTGAGACAGTCAGCGATTACAATATTTTATCATGAAATAAAAAATGTATTAAATCGGCGGGTTTAGGGGGCCTTGGAGTAGTGTTGCGGGCTGATCTCGGCCATGCGCGCCTCGATCCACTGCTCCACCTCGGTGTTGATCTCGCCGGCCTTGCGACCGGCAGTGGCGATGGGTTCGCCGATGACCACAGTGATCTCCCCGGGAGTTTTGATGAAGCCACCGCGGGGCCAGAACTCACCGGCGTTGTGTGCGACTGGCACCACTGGGTAACCGGATTTGGCGGCCAGCATGGCGCCACCGATGTGATACGGCTTCTGCTCGCCAGGTGCAGTGCGGGTACCCTCGGGAAAGATCACCAGCCAGATTCCCTCATCCAGACGCGCACTACCCTGCTCCACCACCTGCTTGAGGGCCTTTTTACCCGCCTTGCGGTTAATTGCGACCGGTTTGAGCAGGGCCAGACCCCAGCCGAACAGCGGGATGGGCAACAGTGAGCGCTTGAGTACCCAGGTTTGCGGCGGAAAGATCTGCTGCATGGCCATGGTTTCCCAGGTGGACTGGTGCTTGGCCATGATGATGGCGGTCTCGGCAGGGACATTCTCGGCGCCGATCACCCGGTAGCGGATGCCGACGCTAATGCGCAGCCACCAGAGGTTGAAGTTGGTCCACTGGGTGAGGATGCGAAAGCGAATCGGGAAGGAGAAGGGCAGGGTCAGCGGTAGCACGAAGACCAGCAGCAGGGTCGAGGCGATCATGCCGGCGGAGAAGAGCAGTGAACGAAGCAAGCGCATGCCTAGCCCTCCTCGGCGATCAGCGCATCAGCCGCCGTAGCCAGGTCGTCGAAGACCGCGATCCCCTCTAGCCCCTCACCCTTGGCCAGGGTACGCTCGCCCTTGCCGGTGCGCACTAAAATGGGGCGTGCACCAACAGCCTGTGCCGCCTGAAGGTCGCGAAGGGAGTCACCGACCACAGGCACTCCCTTGAGATCGACGCCAAAGCGCTCAGCGATGCGGCGGTACATCCCCGGCAGCGGTTTTCGGCATTCACACTCATCGTCAGGACCGTGGGGACAGAATTCGATGAGCTCAACGCGGCCCCCCTCCTCCGCTAGCAGGCTTGAGAATTTCTCATGCATCGCCTCCAGCACCTCTAGGTCGTAGAGACCCCGAGCGATACCAGACTGATTGGTGGCCACCGCCACGGTGTAGCCGGCACGGTTGAGGCGGGCAATGGCAGCCAGCGAACCGGGGATGGGAACCCACTCCTCGGGTGACTTGATGAAGTTGTCGGAGTCGCGGTTAATGACCCCGTCGCGGTCGAGAATGATCAGTTTCATGGTCAAATCTACTTGTCACGGAACTCGGAGACACGGATGCGCCCGTCGATCATCTTCGCTTCGCGCTGCATGATCGTCTCCATCTTTTTCCAGAAGGCCGCCTTGAGATCAAAGTCGGCGGAGATGGCGGTACCGAGGAGGAGAATGAACAGGTCGGCACTCTCCTCGGCCAGTGCCTCCAGGGGCTTGCCTTTGGTGATGCACTCGGCCATCTCGCCCAACTCCTCGACCATCAGCGCCAGGCGGTAGGTGAGCTCCTCACCGCCGGTGTTCTTGAAGTCATGCTTGTCGTGAAAGGCCTGTACCGCGGTCAGCATCGCTGCATAGGAGTCGTGATCATCCATTTTCCGATCCTCCTGTGGAGTGAGGCTAGGACTGCAGGCGCGAGAGGTCGGCCACCTGCAGGAACAGCCCGCTCATGCGCTTGAGTAACGCCAGGCGGTTGTCACGCAGGGCCGCATCATCGGCCATCACCATCACCTCGTCGAAGAAGCGGTCCACCGGGGCACGCAGGGAGGCCAGGCGTTTAAGCGCCTCGGTGTAATCGCGGGCCTCGAACAGCGGGGCGACCTCGGCGGCGGAGGCGTCAACCTGCGCGGCTAGGGCCTGCTCCGCCTCGTCCTGAAGCAGGGCGTTATCGATGCTGTCACCCACCGTGCCCTCGGCCTTCTTGAGGATATTGCCGATACGTTTGTTGGCGGCGGCCAGCGCCTCCGCCTCGGGCAGGTCACGGAAGGCCTGCACCGCGCGTACCCGGCGGTCGAAGTCCAGCGGGTTGCCGGGCTTGAGGGCCAGCACGCTGTCGATGGTGTCGGTGTCGATACCTCGATCGGCGTAGTAGGCCTTGAGACGATCGAGGATGTAGTCGAAGCACTCGTCCACCGCCTCGGTGGCCTTGGCGCCCAGCTTGGGCTCCAGCTGTTTGGCGGCGGAGGCCAGTAGTGCGTGCAGGTCCAGGTCAAGCCCCGGCTCGATGATGATACGTAGCACGCCGAGGGCGGCTCGACGCAGGCCGAAGGGGTCCTTGGCGCCGGTCGGCTTCTGGCCGATGGCGAAGATCCCCACCAGGGTGTCGAGACGGTCGGCCAGCGCCAGCACCTGGCCGACACCGCCGGCAGGCAGCTCATCACCGGCGCCGCGCGGCATGTACTGCTCGTCCATGGCCGCGGCCACCGCCTCCGGCAGTCCCTCGTGCTGAGCGTAGTAGCGGCCCATGATCCCCTGCAGCTCCGGGAACTCGTAAACCATCTCACTCATCAGGTCGCACTTGGCCAGCTGTGCAGCCTGGGCTGCCTGCGCGGCGTCCACATCGAGATGCGCGGCCAGCTCGACGGCCAGCTGCTCGACGCGTGCGCTCTTCTCCAGCAGGCTGCCGAGATCCTTCTGGAAGACCACCTTATCGAGGGCCTCGCGGTGACTGGCAAGCGGCTTCTTCAGGTCCTGTTTCCAGAAGAACTCGGCATCGGTCAGGCGCGGGCGGATCACCCGCTCGTTGCCCTCGCGCACCTTGCTGATATCGCTGCTGTCGATGTTGCTGAGGGTGATGAAGTTGGGCATCAGGCGGCCCTGCTCATCGACCATGTGGAAGTATTTCTGGTGTTCCTTCATGGCGGAGATGAGGCACTCGGGTGGGACCGCCAGGAAGCGCTCCTCGAAGCTGCCGACCACCGGTACCGGCCACTCCACCAGCCCGGTCACCTCATCCAGCAGTGACTCATCGATGACCGCCTGGCCACCGGCCTTCTCCGCGGCCTCCATCACCAGCCCGCGAATGGCCTCACGTCGTTCGGCGTAGTCGGCCAGCACTCGACCCTCACTCTGTAGCAGCGGGGCGTAGGCGGCGGGCTCACCGATGTAGATGGCCTCGGGGTGGTGGAAGCGGTGGCCACGGGTCTCGCGGCCCGAGCTCACCGAGAGGATCTCGGCGGGGATGACGCCGTTGCCGAAGAGCAGGACCAACCAGTGCACCGGGCGCACGAACTCGGCCTTCAGGTCGCCCCAGCGCATGCGCTTGGGAATCGGCAGCTTGCCCAGTGAGGCCTCGACGATGGCGGGGACCAGCTCGGTGGTGGGCTTGCCCTCCTGGGTGGTGCGGAACACCAGCCAGGCGCCCTTGTCGGTCTCCATCTTCTCCAGGTCATCGACACTGGCGCCACAGGAGCGGGCGAAGCCCTCGGTGGCCTTGGTCGGCTTGCCGTCGTCGTCAAAGGCGGCCTGCAGCGCCGGGCCGCGGCGCTCGACCGCCTTGTCAGCCTGGGCAGAGACCAGCTCACGAACCAGCACGGCCATACGCCTTGGGCTGCAGTAAGCACTAACTTCGCCGTGAGTCAGGTCGGCCTCCTTGAGCCCGTCGACGATGCCTTGGGTGAAGGCGTCGGAGAGTTTCTTGAGTGCCTTGGGCGGCAGCTCTTCGGTGCCGATCTCGATCAGCAGGTCATGCATCTCGTTCATTTCGAGCCCTCCCCGCTGTTGCTGCTACACATGGGGAAGCCTAGCTTTTCGCGGGCATCGTAGTAGGCCTGGGCCACGGCGCGGGCCAGGGTGCGTACGCGCAGGATGAAGCGCTGACGCTCGGTCACTGAAATGGCGTGGCGGGCGTCAAGCAGGTTGAAGGCATGCGAGGCCTTGAGCACCATCTCGTAGGCGGGCAGCGGCAGGCCGGCCTCGATCAGCTTACTGGACTCACGCTCGCAGTAGTCGAAGAAGCCGAACAGGTAGTCGGTGTCGGCGTGTTCGAAGTTGTAGGCCGACTGTTCCACCTCGTTCTGGTGGAAGACATCACCGTAGGTGACCGGGCCCTGCGGGCCGTGGGTCCAGACCAGGTCGTAGACGCTCTTCACCCCCTGCAGGTACATGGCGATGCGCTCAAGGCCGTAGGTAATCTCACCG
>JBFFRO010000123.1:0-5829 GCA_041572995.1 Thiohalomonadaceae bacterium | reverse complement strand
GATGCCGAGGCGGCGAAGGTCCGTTACCCCCATGCCCTCGTAGCCGCAGGGATTGATGCGGGCAAACGGTGTCAGATCCATATCCACATTCACGCTCAGGCCATGGTAGCTGCCGTGGCGTCTGACCCTGAGTCCCAGTGAGGCGACCTTGTCGCTACCGACATAGACGCCGGGGGCCGCGGCCCGCGAGCCGGCCTCAATGCCGTGCTCTGCGAGCAGGCCGATAACCGCCTGCTCCAGGGCGTTGACCAGGGCGCGCGGGCCGATACCGAGTCGGCGCAGGTCGATGAGGGTGTAGAGCACCAACTGGCCCGGACCGTGATAGGTGACCTGGCCGCCGCGGTCGGTGTGGATGACGGGGATATCACCGGGGCTGAGCAGGTGCTCGCGTGAGCCGTTGCGCCCCAGGGTAAAGATGCGCGGGTGCTCCACCAGCCAGAGTTCGTCGGCCGTTTCCGTGCCGCGTTTTTCAGTGAAGCTCTGCATCGCCTGCCAGGTGCTTTCGTAGTCCTGGAGGCCGAGCTTGCGCAGAAGGAGTGGGGACATGGTCTGTTGTGGCGTGTGCGGTACGCCCTACAGCGCCATCAGTACCTCGTCGCTGCCGGTCAGTTCGAGGTAGATGTTGTCGAGCTGCTGGCGGCTGGTGGCGTGGACGGTGACGGTGACGGCGATGAAGTTGCCGTTCTTTGAGGGGCGTGACTTGACCGCGCCCTCGCCGAAGTCGGCATGCTTGCGCACCAGCGAGACCACCAGGGCCTCGAAGTCGTCGCAGACCTCCGCGCGTCCCATCGCCTTGATGGGGAAGTCGCAGGGATACTCGATACAGCTGTCGTGTTCCAGTTCCTTGCCCATGCTTTACTCCGCACGCCCTTCGCGTACCGCCTGCTTGTAATCCTGATAGAGGGTCAGCATCTGGCGCCACAGCGGACCGGGTTTGCCCGTCGCCACCGCCTTGCCATCAAGCTTGGTCACCGGCACTACCTCCTTGGTGGAGGAGGAGATCCACACCTCGTCGGCATCGCGCAGTTCCGCCTCGCTTACTGCACGCTCCTCACAGGGGATGGCGTTGGCGTGGCAGATTTCCACCACCAGGTCACGGGTGATACCGGGCAGCAGCAGGTTGGACTTGGGTGGGGTGATGACCACGCCATCCTTGACGATGAAAATATTGGCGGCGGCCCCCTCGGTCACCTCGCCATCGCGCAACAGGATCGCCTCGCCGGCACCGGCGTCGATGGCCTGCTGGCGCAGCAGGATATTGGGCAGCAGGGCGATGGACTTGATGTGGCAGAGCTTCCAGCGGATATCCTCGACGGTGATCGCCTCGATGCCCTCGTGCAGGGTCGCGGACGGATCGGCCATGGGGTTGCTCATGGCGAAGACGGTGGGCTCGGCCTCCGGCGGGAAGCCGTGGTCGCGCTTGGCCACGCCGCGGGTCACCTGCAGGTAGACCGACTGGTCGCCATCGCCGTTCTTCTCCACCAGGCTCTCGAGGATCTCGCGCCACTCATCGCGGCTGCGCGGCGGTGCCAGGCGGATGCCGGCCAAGCTGTTCTCCAGGCGCTCAAGGTGGTGCTCGAGGCGGAACAGGCGCCCGGAGTAGACCGGGATCACCTCGTAGACGCCGTCGCCAAAGATGAAACCGCGGTCGAGGACCGGGATCATCGCCTCATCGGCGGGCATGAAGTCGCCGTTCAGGTAGACAATGCTCATGGTTGCCCTTATTCGAAGAGCAACAGCAC
This sequence comes from Thiohalomonadaceae bacterium, assembly GCA_041572995.1. Classification (GTDB taxonomy): domain Bacteria; phylum Pseudomonadota; class Gammaproteobacteria; order Thiohalomonadales; family Thiohalomonadaceae; genus JBFFSW01. Next base: position 4,087 of record JBFFRO010000123.1, on the reverse strand, counting down.
GCTGTCGCTCAGTTTCTGAAACAGCCCGCCCTCGGCCACATCCTGCAGTGCGACCAGTGGCATCTCGGCCACCGACTCGCCACCCAGGCGCACATTCACCGAGCCGAAACGCTGGCCGCGTCGGGCCGGGGCCATTACTGCCTGCTCAACGGTGAGCGAGGCCTTGAGTTCCTGGTACTGGCCACGCGGCACGGTGACGTAGAGGTCCTCGGCCAGGCCCAGCTGCAACTGCTCATGCTCACCCTTCCAGATGCGCATGGATTTCAGCGGCTGTGCCGCGGCGTAGAGGCGGTGGGTTTCGTAAAAGCGGAAGCCGTAGTTGAGCAGCTTCTGGCTCTCCACCGCGCGGGCCTCCTCGCTTCGGGTGCCCATCACCACGGAGATCAGGCGCATCTCATCCTGCAGCGCCGAGGCCACCAGGCAGAAGCCCGCAGCCTCGGTGTGGCCGGTCTTGATACCGTCCACGCGTTTGTCGCGCCAGAGCAGGCGGTTGCGGTTGGGCTGGCGGATATCGTTGTAGGTGTACTCCTTCTCCGAGTAGAGGCTGTAGTGCTCGGGGAAGTCGCGCAGCAGCGCAGAGGCCAGGCGCGCCATGTCGCGGGCGCTGGTGTAGTGATCGTCGTGGGGCAGGCCGGTGGCGTTGGCGAAGTGAGTCGCTGCCATGCCCAGCAGCTCGGCGTACTGGTTCATCAGTGCCACAAAGCTCTCCTCGGAGCCGGCCACGTACTCGGCCAGGGCGATGCTGGCATCGTTGCCGGACTGGATTGCCAGCCCCTTGAGCAGCGCCTCCACTCTCACCCGCGAACCCTGCTCGACGAACATCCTTGAGCCGATGGCATAGCGGGCCTTGCGGCTGATGGTGACCTCGTCCTCCATCTGGATACGCCCGGAGGCCAGCTCCTGCATCACCACGTAGGCGGTCATCATCTTGGTCAGGCTGGCCGGCTCCAGGCGCTCGTCGGCATTCGATTCGGCGATCACGCGGCCGCTGTGGTAATCCACCAGAAGGTAACCGGTGGCGGCCAGCTTGGGCGGGCTGGGCACCAGCCGCGGTGCGGCCTGGAGGCTGAAGGCGGTCAGTGAAAGCAGCAGAAGGATCAGGCGGGTCATGGGGGATACAACTGGGTTTGTATTGAGGCCACTATTCTAACGTGTCGGCGGGGGGAAATGTAGGCGCAACGTCACGTTACGCAGACCTCCCCTAGTCTAGGACGATTTTCGGCGCGCCCAGTCCCAGCAGCGCCATGCGTGCGGCCAGGGTGTCGGCCTGCTTGACGTTGAGCGGGCCGATGCGCACCCGGTAGATGGACTGGCCGCCGGCGCTGTCGCTCTGAATGGCGGCGCCAGCGATGTCATTGGCCGCCAGACGCTGGCGCAGTTGCTCGGCATTGCTGGCGCTGAGGAAGGCCCCCAGCTGCACGTAGACCTGTTGCTTGAACGGCTCGGGCACCCCGGAGGTGCTGCGCGGCGGCAGGCTCGGGGCGACCGGGGCAGCCGGGGCCGTGGCCTGGCGCAGCACCGGCGTGCTGCCATCGCCGCAGCCCTCGATCGCCTCGATCGCGACCCGTGCGGTACCCGCACCGGCGTAGCCCAGTTTGCTGGCGGCCGCATAGGAGAGGTCGATGATGCGTCCGTCGTGGAACGGACCGCGGTCATTGATGCGCACCACCGCGCTACGACCGTTGTCCAGATTGGTCACGCGCACGTAGGAGGGGATGGGCAGGGTCTTGTGGGCGGCGGTCATGGCGTACATGTCGTAGCGCTCGCCATTGGAGGTTTTGCGGCCGTGGAATTTCTGCCCGTACCAGGAACCGATGCCTCTCTGGCTGAAGCCTGCGCTGGATTTAAGCACCGTGTAGCGTTTGCCGCGGACGACGTAGGTGTCGGGGTTGCCGGCACGGGTGCGTTTTTCGCACTCGGGCATGGCATCGCGGGCTCCACTGAAGTCGATATGCTTGCGCGGGCCGTAATCGCCGGTCGACAGGGAGCCGCAGCCGCCAAGCAGCAGCAGACTGGTAACGAGGGCGATGTGTCGTGCCATAGTGGCCTCCCGTGGAGCGGGTTAATCAGGCTATCTGATTAATTATAAAGCCTTTAGTTCCGACTGACGATGGCCGCCTCGCGGCTGCTGCGAATCGCCTCGCTGAGCTGGTAGGCGGCCATGGCGTAGAGCGGGCTGTGGTTGTAGCGGGTGATGACGTAGAAGTTGTGCAGCGCCACCCAGTACTCGTCGCCGCGGGCTGCCTCCAGGCGAATCAGCGCGGCATCCAGCTCTCCATCCAGCTCCGCCTGGTAGCTCACCCCCAGCCCGCTCAGGGCGCCGACGGTGGTGCTGGGCTTGTAGCCCTTCTCCAGCAGGGCCTCGGCCCGGTTGCCCTTGAGGCTGGCGCGGGCGGCGATGGGCTTGCCCGGCTGCCAGCGGTGGCGGTGGAAGTAGTTGGCCACCGAGCCGATGACATCGGCATTGTTGCTCCACAGGTCGCGGTGACCGTCACCGTCGAAATCCACCGCGTAGGCGCGGAAGCTGCTGGCGATGAACTGCGGCTTGCCCATGGCCCCGGCGTAGGAGCCCATGAACTCCAGCGGGTCGCGACGCTCCTCGCGGGCCATGATCAGGAACTCCTTGAGCTGGCCGCGGAAGAAGCGGCCGCGCTTGGGGTAGCCGAAGCCGAGGGTGGCCAGCGAATCGATGACCCGGTAGGTGCCCTGGTGACGACCGTAGCGGGTCTCGACGCCGATGATGGCAACGATCATCTCCGCCGGCACTCCGTACTCCTCCTCCGCCCGGGCCAGCAGCTCGGCATTTTCATCCCAGAAGGCCACGCCCTGGCGGATGCGTGACTCGGTGAGGAAGATGGGACGGTAATCGCGCCAGGGCTTGGCCTCGGCCGGGCGGGTGATGGCATCGATGATCTTCTGCTGGTGCTCGGCGGCACCCAGCACCCGCTGCAGTTCTCCGCGCTCGAAGCCGTGCTCGGCGACCATCTCATCGATGAAGGTGCGCACCTCATCCTGTTCGAGGAAGGGGGCTGGCGCGTCGGCGGCACGTAGCGGCGCGGTGAGGATCAGGGCAAGGCAGAACAGCAGGGGGCGCAGCATGGGATCAACTCTTCAACAGGCGTCGGTGTGTATGTATGGACATCAGGATACCGAAGGAGGCGAGCAGGGTCACCATCGAGGATCCGCCGTAGCTGACCAGCGGCAACGGCAGCCCCACCACCGGCAGCAGGCCGCTGACCATGCCGATATTCACGAACAGGTAGACCAGGAAGGTCATGATCAGCCCGCCGGCCAGCAGGCGGCAGTAGGTCTCCTGTCCCTGGGCGGCGATCCACAGCCCGCGCAGAACGATGAGCAGATAGAGCCCCAGCAGCATCAAAATCCCCATCAGCCCGAACTCCTCGCCGAACACGGCGAAGATGAAGTCGGTGTGGCGCTCGGGCAGGAACTCCAGGTGCGACTGGGTACCGTTGAGCCAGCCCTTGCCGTAGACGCCGCCGGAGCCGATGGCGATCTTGGACTGGATGATGTGATAGCCAGCCCCCAGCGGGTCGCTCTCCGGATTGAGGAAGGTGAGCACTCGCTGCTTCTGGTAGCTGTGCATGCCGAAGTGCCAGAGCAGCAGCGCCGAGGGCACGGCGAGGATGATGGAGTAGCCGATCAGGCGCCAGCGGATGCCGGAGAAGAGCAGCACAAAGATGCCGGAACTGGCGATCAGCAGCGAGGTGCCCAGGTCCGGCTGCTTGGCGATCAGCAGGGTGGGAAAGAGCACCAGTACCAGGGCCACGGCCAGGTGTCGCGGCGAGGGGGGCAGGGGGCGCTCGGCCAGGTACCAGGCGACCATCATCGGCACCACCAGTTTCATCATCTCCGAGGGCTGGAAACGGATGATCCCCAGGTCCAGCCAGCGCTGTGCGCCCTTGCCGGTAACCCCGAGCGCCAGCACGGCCAGCAGCATGCCGATGCCAGCGGCATACAGCCAGGGGGTCCAGCGAAAGAGGGTCTGCGGGGAAATCTGTGCCATCAGCAACAGCGCGGCGAAGGCCACGCCCAGGCGCAGGAACTGGCGCTGCATCAGCGCCTCACT